>JAZSBL010000023.1:0-134131 GCA_045602385.1 Eubacteriales bacterium
AGCCTCAATGGTCAAGCGATTAAGACGCTAGCCACTCACGCTGGAAACTCGGGTTCGATTGCCGGATGGGTCACCATAAAAAAAGACAGAAGCACATGGTGCTTCTGTGTTTTTTTATGCTAACTATATCACGAATCTGAACCCGCTTGCATCGCATTCGCGATGCAATTCGATTTGCGCCCAAAACTCTTTGGCTTAAAATACACGTTAGCGCAAATGAGGGTTCAGATTCCCGGATTCGCAACAAAAGAAGGAGCAACCTTGTTGCTCCTTCTTTTTGCTATAAAATCAAACATTTATGTCGCCCAAACACGTTATTTCACAAGACTTTTCAAGGCAGACCGTCAGCGGGCTGCCGTCTGTTGAAAGCTCGCAAAAGTAAGCGTTATCGCGCTTATTGTCGGGGTTTTTTTTCTCGTTTGCGATAAGCTCGGACAGGGGAGTGCCAAGCATCTTTGCGTATGCTTCTTTTCTTGTCCAGAGGCGCAGAAAGCTATCGGTGTCTGCTTCAATGAACTGCTTCTCGTCCTCAGTGAAAAATCTTTTGGCGAGCTTGTCGGCTTTTTCGGGTGATATTTCTGCCGCTTCGACGTCAATTCCAACATTGGATTCGTCGGATATTGCCGCTGCGGCATAGCCGTGCGAATGTGAAAGGGAAAACTCAATTTTAGAGTTTTTAAAGCGTGGCTTTCCGCTCTCGTGCCTATCTAAAATCAGGTCGCGTGAGGGGATATTGGCTCTCTCCAAAAGCTCCGCAAGCAAAAGCAGGGCGCAGAGGCTTTCCTTGATGCTATCCTGATTTTTTCTTTTTTCTATCTCGCGGAAATATTCTTCGTTCTCCTTGCTCGGAAAGGCGTATTTGACCCTTGCCCACAGTGTGTCAAGCTTGGTGTCGGTCTTTATTTCCGTATATGCTACAAGGGTCATTGCGTGATGCCCATCTGCTCCATAAGGCGCTTGTTGAATTCCTCTGCGGTATTATATCCCATTTTCTTCTGGCGGTGGTTCATTGCCGCGATCTCAAGGATGACTGCGAGGTTTCGTCCGGGCATTACGGGGATAGTCAGCGCGGGAACACGGTTGCCGAGGATGTCGACCTTTTCGTCGTCAAGGCCGAGTCTGTCGTACATCTTGTCCTTTATCCAATGCTCAAGATTGATAACAAGGTCTATCTTTTCGGTCTCCTTGACCGCTCCCATACCGAAAATACGGCGGACGTCAACGATGCCGATGCCGCGAAGCTCAACGTAGTGCTTGATTATCGCGGGGGCTGAGCCGACGAGCGTTTTCGGGGAAACACGCTTGATCTCAACCGCGTCATCTGCAATAAGACGGTGTCCTCTCTTTACAAGCTCGATCGCAGTCTCGCTCTTACCCACTCCGCTGTCGCCGAGGATAAGAAGACCCTCACCGTACACCTCTACAAGGACTCCGTGGCGGGTGATCCTGGGTGCGAGATGTGTGTTGAGCGAGCTGATTATTGCCGCCATAAAAGGGCTTGTTCTTTCCTTGGTTACAAACACGGGTATGCCTACCTCGCGCGCCTTTTCCTCAAGCTCCGGAAAGACTGTTAGGTTGCTTGTGAAAATAATAGCTACGGGCTTATGCTCTACGAAATCATAGATCTTCTTTTTCCTGTCGACCTCGTCAAGGCCGGAGAGAAAAGCGTGCTCGGCGTTACCGAGCAGGCTGATTCGATCCTGATCAAACACATCGTAAAATCCCGCCATTGCAAGGCCCGGACGCCAGACCTCCGGGGTGCTGATAAGTACTGATTCATAATTATCCGGAACGGTTACGCGCTCCAGGGAGAATTCCTTTTCTATTTGGGAAAGCGGTATTGTGTATTCTGATCTCATTTTATACCTCCACTTTTTGCTCTTTGAGTATATTCTACCACAAAAATAGAGGTTTGTACAGTATTATTTACAAAAAATAATTATAAAGATGATGCGCGTTATTCACGACGAATTCACAAAATAGTGGTACAATAATATGATAAAATGGTCGTATTGTGTACCCTCGGTGCATTTTACGGGTCAAAAGAGATAAGCAGGGGTGGGAAATACATTGGCAAAAAAAGAAATTTCAACCGTTACAAATAATACGGACGAAAAAAAGTCGGGGTTCGTTTGGACCGCTAAAAAGAAGATAGCCGCGGCTATAATAGGTGTAGGCACATTGGCTGTCATAGTTTTTCTGGTGCTTGTTTTTGTATTTGATCTCGGTCCTCTCCGCACGATCCCGAGAACAGAGGAGGAGGCAAGAGTGGTCGGACAGAGCGCCGATCACGACGTATATTACGATGAGCTTCGTTATCTGACTCTGCTTTACCGCCAGGAGCTTGACGCCAAATACGGTAAATACGATACGCTCACCGCAGAGCAAAAGGCACAATATGAAAAAGAGCTCGATGTGCTTGTTGCGGATGAGATCAAAAACAGCTACGTTATTCTCGCTCTTTGCGAGGAATACGGAATAAATACCGATTCCAAGGATGTGAAAAATCATGTGAAGGAATCATTAGAGGATCTTGTAGATGAGATCGGCGGCAGAGATGAATACAAGGAGTGGCTTATAGCGAACAACCTTACAGACGAGCTTGTAAGATTTATGTACAAGGTGGACTACCTTGAAGCCCTGCTTCTTGAGGAGCTTACCGTGAGCGGTGAGGTGGTAGAGTTTACACCTGCCAACCTTGATGATTTCGTATCCTTTGTTATGGAGGAGGAAATATACGCCAAGGTAATTCACGTCTATTACCCCCGACAGCACGATCTCTATGCGCAGAGAGGCACCAATATGGAGATAGAGGTGAATGCCGCGCTTGACGCGTTGAGCGGCGCGAAGAACGATGAGGAAAGATACGGTGTCATGAAGAATCTGATAGGCAATTCTCCGTACGTGTTTGGTTATACGGTGGAGGGCCTTGGCTCATACATAACGTATGGACAGATGCACGGAGATTACGAGAAGGCGGCGTTCAAGCTTGAGGACTACGGTGTCAGTGAGATCATAGAGCTTGAGGAGGGCTGTTATATCATAATGCGCCTGCCCAAGGAAAGGGACGAGGTCGCAAGAAAGGCCTACGAGCTTGTTGAGTATTACAGATATGCGGTTTTAAAGCAGCTTAAGGATGCAAAGCATAACAGTATTACCTTTGAAGGAAACGAGTTCTTTGACGGCTTGCGTCTTATCGATATAAAGTAACGGGTAAACCATAAATAACGGAGGAGGAGCGAAAATGGCAAGGCACAGAATAAGAAAATATTCGCGCAGGACCAGGTCGCAATATAAAAAAAGCCGCGCGCCGATAGTTTTGTCGGTTATTGCGTTTTTGCTCCTTTCGGTAATAATTTCGGTGGCTATAGGTATCGGTCTTTCAAAGCGGGTCGAGGATGCCGGAAATTCAGACAAGATTTTCGATCTTGAAAAGGTTGAGTACAAGTCGGGTAACAAAACGGTAAGCGGAGTGGAGGCTTATCATTTTCCCAAGGGCTCGGATGCCGCAAGCTACGTTGCCCAGGATATAAACGATCTTTCAGTTTGCGTAAGACACAAGAACGGCGATCTTGATTATTATTTTGAGGTTGCCGAGCAATACGGCCTTGACAACATGGATGCAAGCTACTCCTTTGCAACGCTTTGTCAAAACACGCATAACGCGGGGGGCCGCGTCTGCGCGTACCTTTACATAGGTGCGTTTCAAATAAAGGACGTCTATCAAAGAGAGATCCGCAAGGCGTACGAGATAGCGCTTATACACGAGATGGCTATGTCGGGAGCGGACGATATACTGTTATTGGGGCTGGACGTAACTACCGACAACATCTCAGAGATTGAGAGCTTTGTGGCAAGAGCGGCGACAGCGGCGGAGAAAACTCCCCTTGGCGTTGCGGTAAGCGTTGACACGGTAGCGCAAAACGACAGCGAGGTGTATCTGGCGGCAAGACTCAGATCAGCCTGCGATTATCTTGCGCTTGATCTTACCTTCCTCACTATGACCGACGCGGAAAGCATGGGGGCAGACGAGGCGGGTAACAGACTGCCAAGTCGGCTTGAGACGATGCTTATCGATCACAAGTATTATATAGAACAATACCCGATGAGGGTAATTTTGGCAAAGTTTCACTCAAAGCTGTATATTCCGACGCTTGCCCTCGGTATAACCGATATGCAGATAGTCGAAGAATGACAAAAGCAATAAAAATTTAAGAAATCCTTGAAAGAAAAAAAGTAAATATAGAATTATTAGCGTATATTATACATTATCAGGTCAAAAACACATTATGCGGTCATGCGTAGCCGCAGGAAGGGAGGGCAGATGAGATTTTCAAGGGATCTTGTTGAGGAGATCCGCGCGCGGAACGATATTGTTGAGCTTATCGGAATGTACGTGAATCTTAAAAGAGCGGGCTCTAATTTTTCCGGTCTCTGCCCGTACCACAGTGAGAAATCACCGTCATTCACCGTGTTTCCCGCAACGCAATCCTTCTACTGCTTCGGATGCGGAGCCGGAGGCGACGCGATAACATTTGCAATGCGCTCCGAGAACCTTGATTATCCCGCCGCGGTCGAATTCCTTGCAAAAAGAGCCGGAATAACGATCCCGACCGATGAGCAGGAGGAGAGAGGAATGAGCCGCCAGAGAGTTTACGAGATGAATCTCGCGGCTGCCAAATATTTCCGAGGCTGTCTTTTCGACGCGAACGCAGGAAAAGTCGGGCTTGAGTACCTTATGGGAAAGAGAAGGCTCTCTCCTGCGATAATAAAGCGATTCGGTCTTGGCTTTGCGCCAAACGGATTCAGCGGGCTTACCGACCATATGAAGAAGCTTGGATTTACCGAGGAGGAGCTGATTACCGGATTCCTCTGCGGAAAGAGTCAGAAGTCTGGCAGGGCGTACGATTATTTCAGAAACAGAGTTATTTTCCCGATCATTAACACGTCGGGTGACATTATAGGATTCGGCGGCAGAGTTATGGACGACTCAAAGCCGAAATATCTTAACTCGTCCGATACCCCGGGATTTAAAAAGAGCAGAAATCTTTTCGCGCTGAACTATGCAAAGAATCATTGCGCGGAGAGGTTGATACTTTGCGAGGGCTATATGGACGTGATTGCCTGCCACGCCGCAGGATTTGAAAATGCGGTGGCGACGCTTGGCACTGCACTGACCAGTGAGCAGGCAAGGCTTATGGCAAAGCATACAAAAGAGGTGCTTATCGCATACGACTCCGACGAGGCGGGACAAAACGCCACGAGAAAGGCGATAAGGATGCTCTCTGAGGTCGGGCTTGAGGTTCGCGTGCTACATATGGAGGGCGCGAAGGATCCCGACGAGTACATCAAAAAATACGGTGCGGATGCCTTCAGGGCCTTACTTGATGCCGGAAAGACCGGTTTCGAGTTTAAGCTTGACGCGACGCTCCGAAAGCATGACGTTACGACACCCGACGGCAAGATCAAGGCCTCGCGTGAGCTTTGCGACTACATTGCAGAGGTTCATTCCGGGGTTGAGCGTGAGGTCTATATCTCCATTACCGCAAAGCGACTTGGTCTTAGCGAGGACGGAATTAAAAACGACGTCGCGAGCATTCGCAAAAAGAAGATGGTAGAGTACAATGCCGGCATCTCAAGGCAGGCGAGAAACGAAGCCATGGGAATCGGCGACAGGATAAATTCGGACGGCATAAAGAACATCAAGGCGCGCACGGCGGAGGAGACGATAATAGGTCTGATGCTTCTCTTCGAGGAGTACCGCTCTGCGGTAGTGGCGAAAAAGGTCGAGCTTGAGCCCGAGCATTTCTTCTCTGATTTTCACCGAAGAGTGTTTGAGCAGGTGTGTATGCTGGAGGCCGACGGTGAATATGATTTTTCACTGCTTGGTCAATTCTTCTCGCCTGAGGAGATGGGAAGGCTTGAGGGGCTTGTTCAAAAGAGAAGGGAGCTTACCGAAAACGGACTTGACGTTTTGCGAGGATGCGCGGAGACGCTGAGGAACGAAAAAAAGCTTTCCGGACAAGAAACAATTGACACAATACGTCTTTTGCTTGAAAAAAAGCGAGAGGCAAGAAAATAAAAAATACAGCAATCCCGAAAGACGGGAAACGGAGGATAAAATGAAGGACGATATTATGGAGATGGAGGGCGTTGCGGTTGAGGCGCGCAACGCGAGTGACGCAAAGAAGGTTGAGGACCTTATCGAAAAGAGCAAGAGCGGCGGACTTTCTCACGATGATTTCGATCAGGCCCTTGAAGAGATGGATTATGATATCGACGAGCTTGACAAGCTTTGCGATGCTCTTGAGAACGATGGCGTAGAAATTGAAGGAAGTATTTCCACCGCAGAGCTTGAGGAGATCCAAAAGGAGGTCTCAAAGTTTGAAAACTCTGCAAACATGGAGAAGATCCTTGAGCAGGAGGGCGTTACCATTGACGACCCCGTACGTCAGTACCTTAAGGAGATCGGTCGCATACCGCTTCTTGACGGTGAGCGCGAAAAGGAGCTTGCCGAAAGAATGATGAACGGCGACGAGGATGCCAAGGGAATCCTTGTTGAGTCCAACCTCAGACTCGTTGTTTCTATCGCGAAGAAATATCTCGGTCGCGGGATGTACTTCCTTGATCTTATCCAGGAGGGTAACCTCGGACTTATGAAGGCGGTAGAGAAGTTTGATTACACAAAGGGATATAAATTCTCGACATATGCGACATGGTGGATCAGACAGGCTATAACAAGAGCTATTGCCGATCAGGCAAGGACTATCCGTATTCCCGTACACATGGTTGAGACCATTCACAAGGTTACAAAGTACTCTCGCCAGATGCTCCAGGAGCTTGGACGTGAGCCTACCGCAGAGGAGATCGGCGAGAAGATCGGTCTCAGCGCGGACAGAGTTCGCGAGATACTCAAGATTTCCCAGGATCCCGTATCTCTGGAGACTCCTATCGGTGAGGAGGAGGGCAGCCACCTTGGCGATTTCATTCCCGACGACGATACTCCCTCGCCTGCTGATGCGGCGGCATCTACTATTCTCCGCGAGGTCATTGAGCGTGAGCTTCATACTCTGACTCCCCGTGAGGAGCACGTTATCAAGCTCCGCTTCGGACTTTACGACGGACGTAACCGCACTCTTGAGGAGGTCGGCAAGGAGTTTGATATTACCCGTGAGCGTATTCGTCAGATCGAGGCAAAGGCGCTTCGCAAGCTCCGCCACCCCAGCCGCGCGAGACATCTTCGCGGATTCCTTGATTAATAAATTGTAAATATTGGTCCGTTGGGCATATATCTGCTTGACAGAAATGCCTATTTAATGTAAAATAAAGATTAGCAGTTTTTCATCCCGTAGGGATGAGGAACACGATACACATGGAGGTTCTAATGATGAAGAGATTGCTTTGTCTTCTTTTGGCTTTGATAATGCTGCTTTCGCTTGTGCTTACCTCATGCGGAGAGACAGAAAAAACGACTGATCCTACCGATGAAGAGTCTGTTGAGGCGGATGTAGATACAAATACCGGCGCCAAGACCATTACGCTTAGAATTATCAGCGAAAAAGAAGTATGCAATAATGCTGACGAGCTTGCCGCTTACCTCAAGGATGAGTGCGGTGGCGACACCGAAAGTCAGAAATACAAGGATATGCTTGCTACGATGAAGGCATATCAGGCGGTAGAGGACGAGATATCCAAGAAGACCAAGTCTGATTACAAAACGAACGTTGATATTCTTTTCTATACCGAGGATGAGTACGAGGAGCTTCTTGAAAAGTCTATGGCTGACTACGCTCTTGAACAGAAAAATGCAGAAAGAGCAGAGAGAGCGCTTGAATATTACGTAAAGGAATATCGCGCGTGGATGACGGCTCAGGGCTATTCGGCGGATGAATTCCCCGATTCAGCAATTACCAATGCCTTCTATAAGGAATATCCTGAGTACGAGGCGTATAGAAATGCATCGGGCAAGGTCACTGACACAGAGGATACTTACGTAACTAACGAGCTTGGCATAAAGGAGCTCGTTTACCCCGAGGCGGGAAAAAATCAGCTTGACATCATTTACATTTCCGGATACGATATGTATAGCAAGTACGTTGAGAATGAGTGGGTCGCTCCTCTTAACAGCTATATCTCAACAACCGGACTTCCCCTTACATACAACATCTCTCCTACACTTCTTGAGGGTGTAAAGGTTAACGGCGAGACATACGCAATTCCCAACAACGTACAGATCGGTGAGTACACCTACATGCTTATTGACAAGGATCTTGCGGACCAATACAGTCACACATATAAGTCATTTGGTACGATCGCAGACTGCGGTGAGTTCGCGAACGATATAGCCGTAAATGAGCCCGACATTCTTCCCATAGATTCGACATTCGATGAGTGCATGAGCCTCTTTGTATGGTATTGGAACATCGACTTTACCGAGAACAAGGAAACCGGAAGAAGCGATTACACGATCGGCGATAGCACAAAGTTTTCGATCCTTGGTAAGTTTTACAGCGATCCCTCTAAGGTTGGCAGAGGAAGCATTGATCTTGGATTCGAAAGCCTTTTTGCTAACGCAGAGTACCGCGAGACACTTCGTATTCTCAGGGGATACGAGATCGATGGATTCTACAACAAGGGCGACGAGGAAACCAGAACCGAGTCTGCAGCTATATCCTTCACAACCGGCGGATACGAAATGTACAAAAATGCCTTCTTTGACGAGGACGGCAACAAGAAGAAGGAAACAAATGCCGATTACGGTGTATACACCGATGAGGACAACAAGCAGTATTATCTTTACATTGCAAAATATCCCCAGGCGGGTGACGACGAGCTTTACGGAAACATGTTTGCTGTTTCCGCAAGCTCCAAGAACACTCAGGCTTGCATGGAAGTGATCACACTTCTTAATACAGATTCCACGGTTAGAAATCTTCTTCAGTACGGAATCAAGCAGGGCGAGCACAGCGACGGGCAGACTCCCAACTACACCATTGATGAGGAGACAGGAGTTCTCAGAAGACTCAACGACCTTTACATGATGAAGATCGAAAGAACCGGAAACTGCTTTATTGCATATCCTGAGGAAGGCCTTGCTCCCGACTATTGGGAAAACGCCAAGATGCAGAATAATGATGCATTGATCGATCCTTTGATGGGATTTGATTTCAATGAGCGACTTGCGGAATACGGATCCTCGCTTGACGACCGCCAGCTTGCGTTGTGCGCGCAGGTCAGTAGCGAGAAGTGGGACCTTATAGCCGGAACCGAGGATAAATCGATCCTTAAGAGATTACTTGCCTCCGACGGTGAGCTTGCGACCACCTTCTCAAAGAATTTGTATGCTGTAGGCGATGAAAGCATCAAGCTCGACAAGATGACAAACAAGAATTATGATCCCAGCACCGGCGGAGTAGACGGAGCTGCGGATGAGGGCGGAGAGTCACCTTACACCATTTACTATAAGTGGATGACTGCATTTAACTATCTGCCTCCCGTAGAATAATAAAAGATAAATGCTCAAAGCCTCTGTCGAGTACAGAGGCTTTGATTATAAAAGCGAGGTATTGTTATGAAATACACCCATCTTATGTGGGATTTTAACGGCACTATATTTGATGATGCTGAGGCGGGGATAAAGAGCGTAAATAAGATGCTTCTGGAGAGAGGGCTTGTCCCAATACCGAGCAAGGAGAGATACCAGGAGATATTCGATTTCCCGATAGAGGATTATTATCGCTCGCTTGGATTTGACTTTGAGCGTGAGCCATATGAGGTGCTGGCGCCTATCTGGGTGGATCTTTACAATATGAACGCGGAGGATGCCGGAACTTGCGATGGCGTCGAGGAGACTATGCAGGCGGTCAGTGCCCTCGGTGTGGAGCAGAACGTGCTTTCCGCATGCGAGCTTGGAATGCTTAATCGCTATCTCGAAAAGCTCGGTGTCCGAAAGTACCTCAACGAGGTAATGGGACTTGACAACATTCACGCGCGCAGCAAGCTTGCTTTGGCGTATGAGTGGGTGGCTAAGAATCCCGGCGCGAGAGTGTTAATGATAGGTGACACTACCCATGACTATGAGACTGCGCAGGCGCTTTCGGCTGATTGCGTGCTTTACGCGGGCGGACATCAATCGAGAGCAAAGCTTGAGAGATGCGGTTGCCCGGTCATAGACGATATCGGAGAGATCATTGAATATTTGAAATAAGAAAAAGCAGTCTGTTAAATCCAACAGACTGCTTTCTTTTTATTCGCCTTTGCTTTCGTATTCGGAGAGGTCTATCGAAGCAAGCTTCTTTTGATCGAACTTGCCCTTGGCGCGCTCAAAATATTGAACGTTATTGCGAAGCATGAATATAAACTGATTATTTGGCGTTCTGCCCTCCGCTTCGGATACGTATAGCAGCTTTTTCATAAGATCCTCGGATAATCTTACCGTTATTTCATACTGATTCTTCATACTGAACTCCTGTTTGTTGTATTTCCGGCGCGAGCGGCTGCCGAATTTTGTTGTCTTAAATATTTGATGGCTCTCTCGTCTGCTTCAAAATAGATCACGGACCGTTCCTTACCTATATCAAACAGCGCGTAGTAAATAGTTGGCGCGGAGAGGGAGGAGATGCAAATATAATTCTTTCTGAGAGATGATCTGCATAATTTTTCGTATGCGTTATCGTCATAGTATCCGAACTCTAAAAGTGTATTTATCTCCAACGAGAGAAGTCTGCGACGAATGCTTTTTCCGTAGATAACGGTTACTGTCATTTCTCCGCCGGAAAAGATTATCTCGTATTCGGGGCAGACAAATCGCCAGCTTACAAACACGACCAAAGAGCAGAAGGCTACATTGAGCAGAAAAAACTGAATATAGAGGAGCGGTGGGGCAAGGTATAAGATCAGACCGGATAAGATCAAAAAGAGAAGAATATACCCTGCGATAACTGCTACGCGCGCCCTTAGAAGCGTTCCGTCGTTTTTTCTTTTTACAATATATTCAAGCACACCGGACTCCATCCCGTCACCCCCCGTTATATTAGATAAATATATTATACTATCAAAGAGAAACTTTTTCAATAAAGGAAAGAAAAAAACACAAAAAAAACTTGATATTTTGAAAAAAATGTTGTATAATGATTATATTAAAGTAACATGGAGGCATATTGAAAAATGAAGGCGGTAATTACTGTAACGGGCAAGGATTCCGTTGGTATAATTGCAAAAGTATCCACCGAGTGCGCAAAGTACGATGCAAATATCGTCGATATTTCGCAAAGTGTACTTTCAGATTACTTTGCAATGATCATGCTTGCGGATATAGATGAACTTAAGGTTCCTTTCTCGGAGTTTGTTGATATTCTTTCCTGTGTGGGACAGGAGCGCGGACTTGCGATAAACGTAATGCACGAGGATATATTCAATACGATGCATCACATCTGAGGCAATAGCAATGGTAAATACAAAGGATATACTTGAAACGATAAATATGATCCACGAGGAAAACCTCGACATTCGTACTATTACGATGGGTATCTCGCTTTATGACTGCGTAAGTGAGGATGAGGGCAGACTCTGTGAGAAGATATACGATAAAATTACTACAAGCGCACGTGACCTTGTAAAGGTTGGCGGAGATATAGAAAAGAAGTACGGTATTCCGATAGTCAATAAGAGAGTGTCGGTAACACCTGTATCACTCGTTGGCGGAACTCTTTCGCCCGAGGGATATATCAAGGTGGCAAAAACCCTTGACAGGGCGGCTAAGGAGCTTGGAATAAACTTTATCGGAGGATTTTCAGCTCTTGTCCAAAAGGGAATGACCAAGGGAGCGGAGAATATGATCTCTATAATTCCCGAGGCACTTGCCGAGACCGATTTCGTTTGCTCATCCGTTAACGTGGCATCAACTAAGGCGGGCATCAATATGGATGCAATCAAGCTTATGGGAAGCACCATCAAGAGAGCGGCGTACCTGACACGCGACAGAGATTCTATCGGCTGCGCGAAGCTCGTTGTGTTTGCCAACGTTCCCGAGGACAACCCGTTTATGGCGGGAGCATTCCACGGAATCGGTGAGCCTGAGAACGTGATTAACGTCGGAGTTTCGGGCCCCGGAGTTGTAAGCTCCGCGATAAAGAGGGCAGGCGACTGCGATCTCTCCGAGCTTGCGGACGTTATCAAAAAGACCGCGTTTAAGATAACCAGAGTAGGTCAGCTTGTGGCAAGTGAGGCGGCAAAGGCACTCAACACCCCCTTCGGTATAGTAGACCTTTCATTGGCCCCCACACCCGCAGTTGGCGACTCGGTGGCGCATATACTTGAAAATATGGGACTTGAATCCTGCGGAGCGCACGGAACTACGGCGACTCTTGCAATGCTCAACGACGCGGTCAAAAAGGGCGGAGTTATGGCATCAAGTCACGTGGGCGGACTTTCCGGCGCGTTTATTCCCGTGTCCGAGGACGCCGGCATGATAGCGGCGGTAGAGCGCGGCGCGCTTACGCTTGAAAAGCTGGAAGCTATGACGGCGGTATGCTCCGTCGGCCTTGACATGATTGCCATTCCCGGTGACATTGACGAGGCGGTCATATGCGGTATCATCGCGGACGAGATCTCTATCGGTGTAGTCAACACCAAGACCACGGCGGTCAGAGTTATTCCCGCGTACGGCAAGGGCGTTGGCGACAGCATCGACTACGGCGGACTTCTCGGACGCGCGCCTATCATGGACGTCAAGAGATATTCTCCCGCGAAATTTATAAATCGCGGCGGAAGAATTCCCGCGCCCATTCACAGCTTGAAGAACTGATTAGAGTAAATTATTTTAAGTAAATAATAAAATCAAGATAAAACAGGAGGAAAACAAAATGAAGCTTTGTTCCATTTATTCGGATATGTCCGACAAGGTAAAGGGCGTAATCTTCGCAAAAAAGATCGCAGAGGCTGAGGCAGAGGCTGCTGCAGCTCGCAAGAAGACTGTTCTCGTTGTTTGCATCTGCGCAGGTATCGCTATCGTAGCTGCAGCTATGGCAGTAGGCGTATACTTCCTTTTGAAGCAGGAGTCTGTTAAGGCTAAGATCAACGCAACCGTTGAGAAGGTCAAGAGCAAGCTCCCCAAGAAGAAGGCATGCGAGTGCGAGGAGTGCGAGGCAGTAGAGGAAGCAGCTGAAGAAGTAGCTGAAGAAGTAGCTGAATAATCAACGATCCAAAATATACGCGAGGAAATTTCCTCGCGTATATTTTTTATTGACTAAATGGGGTTTTTGGTTTATAATTAGAATAAGAAATTAATCCAAAGGAGGGAAGGCCATGATACAGGATCTGCATTCGCATACGAGATATTCATTTTGCGGTAAGGACGAGCCTGAGACAATCGTTGAGGCGGCAATTGCGGGTGGCATAGAGTTATTCGGTATTTGCGACCACAATTACGGAGTGGGTTTTGAAACAATGGAGATGTTCAACTACCCGGATACGGATACCCCCAACAGCTATGGGCCTAACCTTGTTAAATATTTTGAGCATCAGAAGCGCATCAAGGAAAAATATGCGGACAAGATCAAGATCATGCGCGGAATAGAGGTTGCAACCCTGCAGGAGAAGAAATACGCCCTGCCTGACGGAATCGACGTGTCCTTTTTTGACTATTGCCTTATCGAGCATGTCGATCATCCCAAGTCAAGCAGCGGGGGAGATATTTTTTCCTTTGCGAAAAGATGCGGTTGCTACGCCGGTATTGCGCACACCGACCTTTTTGCCCATGCGCAGAGGCTGGGGATCGCTCCGATTGATTATTTCAAGCGTATGGCTGACGAAAACATCTTCTGGGAGATGAATATAAGCTACGACAGTATCCACAAATACAGGGAGCATGCCTATATGCTGAGATTCTTCTCTGACGAGAGGGAGCAGGAGATAGTACTCCAATCGGGTGTGAGGGTAAGCATCGGCTTTGACGGACACAGGGTTGAGGATTATTTACCTGATAGGGTAAGGGAATATTGCCAAAGGCTTGAGAAAATGGGCATCAAGAAGCCCTTTGAATAAAAAGAAACGGAAGAAATATGAAGACCGAAAGATTATTTGATAAGAGCAGTAAAATAGAGAGCTTTGAGGCAGTTGTGCTTTCCTGCGTGCAGAGAGAGGGCGGGGAATACGCCGTGGTGCTTGACAGGACTGCATTCTTCCCGAATGAGGGAGGGCAGAGCTGTGATACGGGTGTTATCGACTGCGCGCGCGTGCTGTCTGTTGACGAGTGCGACGGAGTAATTATACATTCGCTTGACATGCCGCTCGAAGTGGGTAAAACGGTAGCGTGCCGGCTTGACTATGCCGAGAGATTCAAAAAAATGCAGAATCATACCGCGGAGCATATCATATCGGGGCTTATTCACGCAGAATACGGCTTTGATAACGTTGGTTTCCATCTGGGCGAGGGGTACATGACCGCCGATTTTAACGGTGAGCTGACCTCTGCGATGCTTGAGGGTATTGAATACAAGGCGAATCTCGTTGTCGTTGCCTGCAAGCAGGTAAAGGCTTATTATCCGGATGAGACGACACTTCGGGGTATGGAATACCGCTCTAAGCTTGATTTTTACGAGAACGTAAGAATCGTTGAAATTGAGGACACCGACAAGTGCGCTTGCTGTGCGCCCCACGTCGAGAACACGGGTGAGGTCGGCATTATAAAGATCCTTGACGCTATCAGATACAAGGGCGGCACGCGAATTACCATGATCGCAGGTCTTGACGCGCTTGCAGATTACAAGTCAAGGCTCTCCGAGATAAAGCACATCTCTATGGCTATCTCGTCTAAGCAGAGCGAAGTGGGAGATGGTGTTGACAGACTTATTGAGGAAATGGGCAGACTTAAGGGCGCGATATCGTCACTTAAACGTGAAATCATGCAGGGAAAGCTGGATGAAATGAAAGGTACGGACGGTTCGATAGTTCTTTTTGAGGAGCTTGACGATATGCTTGCGCTCCGTAATCTCGCAAATGACGCGGTGGGGAAGTGCGGCAAGGTGTTTGCGGTATTCTCAAGGAGCGATGACGGCTATAAGTACATAATCGCGAGCAACACGCTTGATCTTAAGGCACTCTCTCGCGAGATAAATTCGGCAATTGACGGCCGCGGCGGCGGAAGCAAGCAAATGATACAGGGAAGCTGCAGGGCTGACGTGGACACTATAAAAGCCTACTTTTCAAGTGAAACATACAAATAAAAAAACAAAGCTCCCGCAGTGCGGGAGCTTTTTAATTTTATTTGAAGGAGGTGAAACCTAAATCCTTAATGGTTGGACCTATATTATAAGTGATTAATAATTGCTTCAGCCACGAAATGGAGAGCGTAATTGACTCTTGATATGTAGCAAGCATTTTGCTTTTTATATAGTAAGTGCCCTCATAAGAAGTACATGTCAAAGATGACGAGGATGTGAATGTGTGAGCGTTGATATATCCACTTGTTTCGTTGTTTTTATACGAAACATTCTTGTCGGTATAGGTTGCCAAGTAGCGACATTTTGTGGGATCTTGGGGTAATCCTAGTTGTGTAGTTATAATTGCACCATTACTAAGTACTATATGAGTGCCTATAGCCACCAGATCTATGTCGTACAAATATGCTATCGACATGATTGTTTGAGAGCTTGATGCGTGATAATCAAATGCAATCCATCCTTCGCCAGAATTATTATAATTGTTTATTATCCATTCTTTGAGTAACGTATGGGGATCATAATTAGCCCTAAAAAATTCTTCCATAGTTAGTGGAGTGTCATATATCAGGTTGCCTAATTCAGATGTGAAAACTGCAAAATTTAAATTTTGAGAATCGCTAATCCCCCAAGTGTTTATTCCAACGACCTCTCCATACTCATTAAACAAAGGTCCGCCGGAGTTGCCGTGAGTTATAGATGCATCGTGTTGGAGATAGTTTACGCCGTCTAATACTCGGTTATAATGTGTGACAACACCTTGGGAAAATGTATCTGTTAATCCTCTCGATGATCCAAATGCGTATACTGTGCTTCCTACTGAAATCGGCTGACTGCACACGGTCGCATAGTTATCAAACGTTGCATTAATTTTAAGCACCGCAAGATCAATATCTTTGTCGTAGGCAAGAACATTTGTGATTTTATACGATTGGCCATCTATTATAATTTTAGCTGAATATGCCCCTTCAATTACGTGATAATTGGTAATTATTTTACCGTCATCTGAATATACAAAGCCGGTAGCAAGGGCAAGTTCCTCCCCCCATTTATCATAAGTGACAATTTCACCTACATATGACAGTGCTTGTTCATAAAGATCGGAGGGTGAGAGCTTATCTAACTTGAATTCCGTGTCTATGAACGAGGAACAATTTGAGCATGTTAATCGCTTTACTCCCGGGGTAGTGCATGTGGGTTCGGTGATTGTTTCTTCTTTGGAATAATCATGGTCGAGTAGTGGTATTTCAGATGTTTGAACTTCCCCACAAGAACATTCTCTTTTTTGCATGCCAACTTTAAAACAACTTGGGTTTTCTATGATATGCCATTCGTCAAATTTATGGCTATGAAGTGAAATAAAAGTAGAGTTAGAGTCACATGCAGTACAAATAATGAGGAAAAAGAATAAACAGGTTAACACAAGTAATTTCTTCATTACATTTGCTCCTTTAACTAAAATTTATCTAACACGAAATATCATACCAATATATTGGTATGATAGATATTATATATGAATATCATTAGTTTGTCAAGAGTTTATAGAAATTATATGGTATAATGTAAGCAGTATAGTATAAAAAATGGAGAGGGAGACATGCTCAGAATTAAAGAATTACGTGAAGATCGAGATTTGCGGCAATGTGATGTCACGGCAGCTACAGGCATTGATCAACGCACCCTTTCCAATTATGAAACCGGAAAAACCAATCCGGACAGCTTTGCCATTATTAAGCTTGCCGAGTTCTTTGAAGTTTCCTGTGATTATTTGCTTGGAGTGAATGATTTAAATATCAATAACAAGGCTGCGATAAAAAAAGAATTAAATGACATCAAAAAGAGGATTGATTTTATTTCAAAAAACATTTAAAAAACCACTTGCTAAAAACAAGTGGTTTTTATGTTTGGTGCGAGAATAATGCTGGTTGTGATTCGGGGGAGGGGCGCCCCCTTTTTTCAAAAAGGTTCGCCCCTCTCCCTATGTTCCGGTACTAATTAATACATACCGCCCATGCCGCCTGCTGCGGGAGCAGCGGGCTCGGGCTCCTTGATGTCAGCAACCACGGACTCGGTCGTAAGGATGACCGATGCGATAGAAGCCGCATTCTGGAGCGCGCAACGTGTAACCTTCTTGGGGTCAACGATGCCGTTTGCGATCATATCAACGTACTTTTCATTGTATGCGTCAAAGCCGTAGCCGATCTTCTTGGAGCTCATGATCTTATCAACGATAACCGCGCCGTCAAAGCCTGCGTTTGTTGCGATCTGACGAACGGGCTCCTCAAGTCCCTTGAGGACGATCTTAACGCCCGTCTTTTCGTCACCGTCAACAGTCTTGAGAACCTTCTCAACTGCGCTGATAACGTTGAGGTAAGCAGTTCCGCCACCTGCGACGATACCCTCCTCAACTGCAGCCTTGGTTGCATTGAGAGCGTCCTCGATGCGGAGCTTCTTTTCCTTCATTTCAGCCTCGGTTGCTGCGCCGACCTTGATAACCGCAACGCCGCCCGCAAGCTTTGCAAGTCTTTCCTGAAGCTTCTCACGGTCGAAGTCGGATGTGGTTGTCTCAATTCCTGCTCTGATCTGGTTTACGCGTGCGCGGATCTCCTGAGGATCACCTGCGCCGTCAACGATAATTGTATTTTCCTTTGTGATCTTGACCTGACGGGCGCGTCCGAGCATCTGGATAGATGTGTCCTTAAGCTCAAGGCCGATCTCGGAGGAAACTACCTGACCTCCCGTAAGGATCGCGATATCGCGGAGCATCTCCTTTCTTCGATCACCAAATCCGGGTGCCTTAACCGCAACGCAGGTAAACGTTCCGCGGAGCTTGTTGAGAACGAGAGTTGTGAGAGCCTCACCCTCAACGTCCTCTGCGATGATAACGAGCTTTCTGCCCGACTGAACGAGCTGCTCAAGAAGGGGAAGAATGTCGTTTATTGTAGAGATCTTCTTGTCTGTGATAAGAACGAGGGCGTCGTCGATGACTGCCTCCATCTTATCTGTATCTGTAACCATGTAGGGGGAGAGATATCCGCGGTCGAACTGCATACCCTCAACAACCTCGGAGTAGGTCTCTGCGCTCTTCGACTCCTCGATGGTGATAACACCGTCTGCGGTAACCTTTTCCATAGCGTCTGCGATAAGCTCACCGATGACCTCATCGCCTGCGGAGATAGTACCTACGCGTGCGATGTCCTCCTTGCCGTTTACCTTCTTTGCGTTTGCGTTTAGCGCCTCAACAGCCGCGTCAACAGCCTTCTTCATACCCTTGCGGATAACCATGGGATTAGCGCCTGCGGTTACGTTCTTCATGCCCTCGCGAACGAATGCCTGAGCAAGAAGTGTAGCGGTGGTTGTACCGTCACCTGCCGCGTCGTTGGTCTTTGTAGCGACCTCGCGGACGAGCTGCGCGCCCATATTTTCTGCCTCGTCGGGAAGCTCGATCTCCTTTGCGATTGTAACACCGTCGTTGGTGATGAGCGGAGCGCCGAACTTCTTATCAAGAACGACGTTTCTGCCCTTGGGGCCCATTGTGATCTTTACTGTATCAGCGAGCTTGTCAATACCGCGGACAAGCGCGTTTCTGGCTTCAATGCCGTAGAGAATTTCCTTTGCCATGATTCTATACTCCTTCGAATAAATTATTCAACGATTGCGAAGATGTCATCCTCAGAGAGAATGGTGTATTCAACGCCCTCAAGCTTGACGGTAGTGCCCGCGTACTTGCTTGCGATGATCTTGTCGCCGACCTTTACGGTCATGGGAACGAGTGCGCCGTTTTCAACCTTGCCGGGACCGATTGCGATAACCTCGGCAGACTGGGGCTTTTCCTGCGCGCTTGCGGTAAGTATGATACCGGACTGAGTCTTCTCCTCTGCCTCGGCGAATTTGATTACAACTCTGTTAGATAAGGGTCTGAGAGCCATTATAGTAACCTCCTGAACTTAAATTCGATTATAATTTACAAAAATCAACTTTTAGCACTCTTTTGTGTCGATTGCTAACCACAAGTTATATTCTACACTATTTTATAGAAATTGCAAGGGCTTTGACATACAATTCACATATTATTAACAAATAATATAATACTGAAAATCCCATTCGTGATAAAGAGAAAGGAGCGGACATATATTTGATAAAAAGAAACGAATTCCGGGCTGTAAGCCCTGTTTTTCGCTATCTTGGAGGGTAGATGTGCTTGTATTTCTGAATGAAAAAATAATTGGTGTTGCAACGGCGGTGATGCTGCTTACGATAGGAGTGTTTTTCAGCTTCGGGCTTGGATTTTTCTACGTTCGCCATCCGATAAAGATGATAAAGGAGATGCTCAGGCCGGAGGGCGGGCAGGGAATTTCTCCATTTCGCGCGGTGACGCTTGCACTGGCGGGAACGTTGGGTGTAGGGAATATAGCCGGAGTCGCTTCCTCGATAGCGATAGGCGGATACGGCTCGGTCTTCTGGATGTGGGTGAGCGCGCTTGTGGCTATGGTATTAAAGTACGCGGAGATCACTCTGGCTATCTCACACAGACGTATGGACCGGGAGAGCGGCGAGCCCTACGGCGGAGCGCCGTATTACATAAAGGATACACTTTCCCAAAGGGGCTTTGCGGTGGGGGGCAAGGCGCTTGCGGGGATATTTGCCGTTTTGTGCATTGTAAACGCTCTTACGATGGGGTGCATGCTCCAGGCGAATGCGGTGTCCACCTCGTTTGAGGGCGTATTTAATATAAGACCTTGGGCGATCGGGGCGGCAGTTGCGGTCCTCTGTTGCTTTGTGATAACGGGCAGCGCGAGGTGGGTCGGCGGATTTTGCGAAAAAACTGTTCCTATTATGACTCTTGGATATATTGGAATATCTCTTGCGGTCATCTGGGCACGCAGAGAGTCCGTGTCGGACACGTTTGACATTATTTTTCAAGAAGCGTTTAGTTTTGACAGCGCGGTGGGCGGAGTGGTCGGCTTTTTTGTATCCTCAAGTCTTCGCGCCGGCGTTATGCGCGGGCTGGTTTCAAATGAGGCAGGGTGCGGTACGGCTCCGACAGCGCACGCGGCGTCTAACGTCAGGCTGCCCGCCAAGCAGGGGCTATGGGGGATATTTGAGGTCTTTGTGGACACGATACTGTTATGTACCATGACCGCGATAGTGATAATCCTTGCGGGGGACGGTATAATGAGATATGCGGACAATCCCATGATGATGGCGGTAAAGGCCTACTCCTCGGTGCTGGGAGAGTGGAGCGAGTATTACATGTGCATATCGGTTCTTCTTTTTGCCTTTGCCACTATGGTCTGTTGGGCGCATTACGGTAAGGAGAGCTTACGGGCTATTGCAAGAGGCAGAGCCGCGGTGTCGATCTTTATAATTGTATTCTGCGTGGCTATATTTGTGGGCTCGGTTTCGGCACCGAAGGTGGCGTGGCTACTTGCGGATCTGTCTATTGGAATTATGACTATCATCAATCTGCCTATTCTTTGCGCGAATTTCAAGGAGATAAGGAGCGAAACGAAGCGGTTATTTAAAAAGTAAAGAAGTAAAAAAGCCCGAAGAGCATATGCCCTTCGGGTTGTTTTTTTAGTAGTTGTTTCTCTTTTTCTTTCTTACTCCGAGGAATACTGCGAAGAATGCCATAGATCCTACGACGGATATACAGATTATATATATCGTCGGGCTGACGTCAATATCGCTCTTAAGCTCCTCCCAAAGGTTATTTACCATTGCAAGGGTCTTATCCGAAAGATTCTTGTAGGGAACAGCCTTGACATTATCGGTATCGTATATCTTGGCATACGCGTCATCCTTAATGTCTGACATATACTCGATATACTCCTCGCTCTCGCGTACCAGACGGTTGGGGGAGGCGTAATAGGTGTATTCCGCATTTGCGATCGCGGGCTCTTCTGAGAGCATGAAGTTGATATATCTCTCCGCAACAAGCTTATTCCGGCTTGTCTTGGGGATGCACATGGCATCTACGTAGAGGTTTGTGCCCTCTTTAGGATAGTAGAAATCAAGCGCATCGTTCTCCTCATACATGGTAAGGAAATCTCCCGCATAATACGCGGATATTGCCGCAGAGTTGCCCTGCATCTTATTGAATATCTCGTCCATGACGTAGCCCTGTAGTATATCCTTCTGGTCACGGAGCTTTTCTAAGGCTTGGCGCCACTCTGCCTCGTCGGCGGAGTTGACATCGAGGCCCAGGAAATATTGCGCGGTACCGAAGGCGTCACGCGAGTTATTAAACTGAAGAATGTTGCCCGAGTATTTTTCGTTCCACATAAGATCCCATGATCCTGTATCGACCTCATCGACCATATCCGTGTTATAGATAATGCCGATCATTCCGTAGAAGTAGGGAACAGAGTATACGTTGCCCTCGTCGTAGTAGTCAAACTCTGCGTCGGGACCGTAGAACTCGGGAACAATATTTTCAATATTGGGAATATTGGCGTAGTCAAGGGGAGCAAGCATGTCCTCCTTGATAAGACGCTCTATCATATAGTCCGAGGGGACTATAACGTCATAGCTGACCGCGCCTGCGGAAAGCTTCGCGTACATATCCTCGTTTGAGGAGAAGGTCGAGTAGGTGACCTTAACGCGCTCTCCGTAGGTCTTGTAGTACCATTCCTCGAACGCGGCGTTTGAGTCGAGTGTGCCCTCCGAGCCGTCAGACATGTATTCGCCCCAGTTATAGACGTAAAGTGTCTTGACCTCGCTTTCCTTCTTCTCGCATGAAGCAAGGGGAAGCGTGAGCGACAGGAGCATTACTACACAAAGAGAGATAGCAGAAGCCTTTATCATGAGCTTTTTCATTTGCGCGCACCTCCCATAGCCTTTTTCTTATCCTTGTAAACTCCGATAGAGCCCGCAAAGTTGACGACAAGTAGAATTGCCAATATAGCGGCAACGATAATAGCGCAAAGCGCATACATGCTGAACTTGACGTTGTGTACCGTCTGGTTGTAGACGTAAAGGGGAAGTGTCTGGAAGTTCGGGGAGCTTACGAAATGGCTTATTACGAAATCGTCAAGCGACATTGTGAATCCAAGCATCATACCCGAAATTATACCGGGTACTATCTCGGGAAGCTCAACCTTGAAGAATGCGCGGGACGGTGTGCAGCCGAGGTCCTGCGCCGCCTCCGAGAGTGATTTGTCAAGCTGATTGAATCTCGGCATTACCGAGAGCAGGACGTAGGGCAGATTGAAGGTGGTGTGCGCTATAAGCATCGTGCCAAAGCCCATAAAGTCGTTTGCGCCGATAATTGTCATGACTGCAACGAAGAGAAGCATCATTGAGACACCGGTGACGATATCGGGGTTCATCATGGGGATATTTGTCACGCTTGTTATCGCGCCCTTTAAAAACTTATTTCTCATGTGTCGCAGACCGAGAGCGGCAAAGGTGCCGATAACGGTAGCGATAGCAGATGAAAGCACTGCAAGCAAAAGCGAGTTTTTAAGCGCGGTGAGCGCCTCCTCGTCGCCCAAAAGCTCCTCGTACCAGACAAAGGAAAAGCCTGAGAATTCCGCAAGGCTTCCCGCCTCGTTAAAGGAGAAGATGATGAGCACCGCAATAGGTGCGTAGAGAAGCGCGAAAATAAGGAAGATATAGCCGCTTTGTAAGAATTTCTTCATACGATGATACCTCCTTCATTGTCCGAAAACTTATTCATTACCCGGACCGAAATAAGGATAAGCACCATCATAACAAGCGATATCGCCGCGCCGACGTTGTACGTGCTTGGATTTTTGAAAAGACGCTCTATGGTATCACCGATAAGGTCTATCTTACCCGCACCGAGCTTCTGAGAAATGTAGAAGGTACTGATGGAGGGGACGAATACCATTGTAACGCCCGAAATGACTCCCGATGCGGTAAGGGGCATGATGACCTTCGTCATCGTTTGCCAAGAGCTGCATCCGAGGTCGTGAGCCGCCTCTATATACTTCTTGTCCAGCTTTGACATGGTTGTAAAGATGGGCAGTACCATATAAGGCAAAAAGTCGTAGACCATACCGAGGATAACGCCCGCATCGGATCCGACGATATAGAGTCTGTCAAGCCCAAGGCTCTCCAAAAAGGAGTTGAGCAGACCGCCGTTATCGAGCAGAGCCATAAGCGCGTAGGTTCTTATCAGAAGATTGCACCACATTGGGAGCATGATAAGCACCATAAGTATTTTCTGCATCTTGGGTGTAGTCCTTGACATAAAGTACGCCAAGGGGTATCCTATCAGAAGGCATATTACGGTCGCGATAAGCGCGAATGCGATCGAAAGGATAAATACGTTTGTGTACTGTGAGAGAGAAGCGACGTTGGAGAGCGAGAATCTCACACCTTCATCTGTCGTTTCTGTAAAAGCGAAGTAGAGAACAAAGAGCATGGGCGCCACGATGAACATGACCATCCATACAAGGTGGGGCGCTGCTGCCATTCTCTGAAAAACAGAACCCTTTTTCATTATTCTTCTTCATCCTCCGGCTCTGTAGGATCGGAGAGCTGATCAAGCTCGTCAGAGAAGGACGAGTAGTCTCCGAACATTCCGGAGAACTCGGACTTGTTCATGATATGTATTGCCTCGGGCTCGATATAGAGGCCGATATGCTCGCCCTCTGCGACAAAGTCCGTGGTCTGGATCATCCACTTGAAGCCGTTGATATCAACGATTATCTCCCAGTGAACGCCCTTGAAGGTTACAGATGTGACGATACCCTGCAGCATTCCGTCAGCGGGAGCCACGACGTCGACGTCCTCCGGACGAACGACTACGTCAACGAGCTGATTGGGCTCAAATCCCGCGTCAACACACTCAAAGGTATGTCCTGAGAAGCGGACCTTGAAGTCCTTGAGCATAACGCCGTCGATGATATTCGATTCGCCGATAAAGTCGGCTACGAATGCGTTTTCGGGCTCGTTATAGATATCGGTGGGAGAGCCGATCTGCTGTATCTGTCCGTTTGCCATAACTACGACGATGTCGGACATGGAGAGCGCCTCCTCTTGATCGTGCGTTACGTATATAAAGGTGATTCCCGTTGCCTTCTGCATCTTCTTTAGCTCGTTCTGCATATCCTTGCGGAGCTTTAAGTCGAGCGCACCGAGAGGCTCGTCAAGAAGAAGCACCTCAGGCTCGTTTACAAGCGCACGGGCAATAGCAACTCTCTGCTGCTGACCTCCCGAAAGCGTAGTCACGCGGCGGCGCTCAAAGCCCTTGAGGTTTACAAGGGAAAGTGCCTCCTTTACCTTCTCGCGAATCGTTTCCTCGGGAGTCTTTTTTAGACGGAGTCCAAAGGCGATATTTTCAAACACGTTAAGGTGGGGGAAGAGGGCATACTTCTGGAATACCGTATTTACGGGTCTTTTGTGAGGGGGGACGTCCTTAACACTCTTTCCGTCAAAGCATACGTTACCCGTATCGGGTGTTTCAAATCCGCCGATGATACGGAGAGTCGTTGTCTTTCCGCAGCCTGAGGGGCCGAGGAGAGTTACGAATTCCTTGTCGTGGATCTGAAGATTGATATGGTCGAGAATTAGCTCGCCATCGTAGGATTTAGAAACGTCTGTCAGGTTGATGATAACTTTCTTTTCCATTACACATAAAAACTCCTTTTAAAATCCGAGATTACGGGGTTTGCGCGGCTGTTGCCACACATCTCCGCCGAAATTTTTGATGCGTTTTTCGACAATGTGACCAAGGGATTTACCTTTCTGTATCCGTCTTAGAACGACAAAGTCGCAGCCTGCGGAAAAGGAATGATACAAAATGTATTCTTTCCTTTACACTTCAAGCAGAAATTGACATATCACATTGTATCATATTTTATGTTACAATGCAATAGATTTTAGAAAAAAAACAACCCCGCTCCCTCTTTTTATCTAAAACGCGACTTATTTCGCGATCTCACATATATCGCGGCAGGCTCTCTCGACGTCGTCCTCGGTATTGAACACGGAGAAGGACATGCGTACCGCGCCGCCCTCCGGAGTGCCGAGTGTCTTGTGCGCCAATGGCGCGCAATGATACCCTGTGCGAAGGCAAAGTCCACGCTCCGACAGCCTTGAGCCGAGGTCGTCCGGAGCAATTCCACTTACGTTGAAAAGCAAGGTGCTTCCCGCATCTGAGTCACCGTAAAACTCAATGCCTTCAATATTGCAAAGCGAAACGTAGGCCTGACGCCAAAGGGCGTGCTCATGTGCCGCGATCCTCTCAAGTCCGATCTCACGTATAAATTTTACTCCCTCGCAGAGCCCCACGATAGACGGGGTACAGAGAGTTCCGCCCTCATATCTTTCGGGTGAGACGGTGCCCATAGAGAGATCAAGTGAGCTTACTCCGTTTCCGCCCTCGATAAGCGTATCAAGCATCAGTGAGCTTCTCAAAACGAGCACTCCGACCCCCTGCGGGGCGTAAAGTCCCTTGTGCCCCGGAAGACAAAGCATGTCAATACAGTCTTTTTCAAGTGATATCTCCGCATGTCCCGCGCCTTGCGCGGCATCTACGAGGAAAAGCAGTCCGTAACGGTGGCAGAGCTGACCGATCTCCTTTACAGGTAGGGAATAGGAGCATATATTTGAGGTGTGTATCGCGCACACAAGTCTGGTATTCGGGCGCATTCTTTTAATTATTCCCGACAGTATCTCCTCGGTGGATAGTGGCAGGCCGTTTTTGTGAGTGGGATAGACGTCGTAATTTACCCGTCTGCCGTTTTTCAGCTTGGCTAACGGGCGGAGCGTTGAATTATGCTCCATATCGCTAATCAGCACGTGCCCTCCGCGAGCCATTGCGCCCTTTATGGCTAAATTGAGCGCTTGTGTCGTGTTAAGGGTAAATATCACGTTTTCCGGAGCGGCGGAAAAAAGTGAGGCGAGAGCCTCACGCGCTGAGTAGACTGCCTCCGCGCTCTTTAGCGCCAATGCGTGCGAGCCCCGTCCCGCATTTCCGCAATAGTGCTCCATACATTCCTGTACCGAATCAAGGACTCCGCGCGGCTTTGGAAAGGTCGTCGCCGCATTGTCAAGATAAATGATATTTTTGTCCATAAGAACTCCTATATAGTTCGGGGGCCGAGCGTACGCCAAGCCCCCTTTGTTTTATCTGTGAAACAGCCTTGCATTAATGCCGCGCGATTCCAATACCGAAATGATATTTCCGGATAGCTCGCAGGGGTATTCAATGCCGTAAATACAGCCGTGGCTGTCGCCACCTCCGCTAAGCTTTTTTACACTAACGGATATGCCTTGGGCGGCAAGCGCGCGCCTGGCCTTTATGGCAGTTGTCATAGAGCCCGTGGATGCGGCGCAAAGCGAGGTGTGATAAGGTGATGTTCTGCCCATTTTTCCGTCCTCTTGATGCGTGTTTGAGAGAAGACTCTCACTACATTTTATTCGCTTTGCAGGGGAAGTGTTCGTGCTTTACCGCGGGCGCGGAGAGGGGATATTGGGCGGGGAATTAAATTTCGCAAAATACTTGATTTTTCGATTTCTATAGTTTATAATATATAATGGTATAGAATACGAGCATTGAAAGGATATATCTTTTATGAGCAACAGAGTATCAAAGGAAAATTACTATCTTGATATAGCAGAAACGGTAGCGGAAAGGGCTACGTGCATGCGCCGTCACTTCGGAGCAATAATAGTTAAGGATGACGAGATCGTCTCCACGGGCTATAACGGAGCGCCCAGAGGAAGACAGAACTGCACAGATATAAACTTCTGCATAAGAGATGAGCTTAAGATACCGAGAGGCGAGAGATATGAAATGTGCCGCTCCGTTCATGCAGAGGCAAACGCTATCATTGCTGCACCGCGTGACAGAATGCTCGGCGCGACGCTCTACATGACCTGCGTTAACCCCAAGGACGGTTCTATCTATTCAGGTACATGCAGCTGCATGATGTGCAAGCGCCAGATAATCAATGCGGGTATCGAGACTGTTGTGGTCAGAGATACGAAGGAAGAATTCAGAGTGATTCCCGTTCAGAGCTGGATCGATGATGACGATTCGCTTTCGGGCAAATTCGGATACTGATGGAGATATGATGGAAAGAAAGAGAATATACCCCGAAAAACTTACCGAGAAAACTCTTGACGGCGTAGCCGAGCTTGAAAAGCTGTGCTTTTCACAGCCGTGGAGCAGAAGCAGTCTTGAGCTTCTTACAAAAGAGGGAATAGGCGTTGGAATGGTCTGCTCCTCTGACGGAAACGTATGCGCGTACGGCGGCATGATAGTTGCCGTTGACGAGGGACAGATAACCAATATAGCGACTCACCCCGATTACCGCCGCCGCGGATACGGTCGGGCGATAGTCGAGTCGTTACAGAAATATGCCAAGAACAACGGACTTGACTCTATCTCGCTTGAGGTCAGAGAGTCAAACAAGGCTGCCATCGAGCTTTATTCCCGTCTTGGCTTTAAGGTTGAGGGCAAGCGCAAGGACTTTTACACAAAGCCGACAGAATCCGCCCTTATTATGATCTGGAGAAACAAATAAGTTAAGAAAGCTTAACTAACAAGGATTGAGAATGTATATTTTAGGAATGGAAAGCTCCTGCGATGAAACAAGCGCGGCTGTAGTTGAATACAATGACGGCGTGTTTGAAATAAAGTCAAACATTGTAGCATCGCAGATAGAAACACATAGACTTTACGGCGGAGTAGTGCCTGAGATAGCAAGCCGAGCGCATATTGAGGCGGTAAGCTCTATTACTACCGAGGCGCTTCGCGAGGCGGGAATAACCCTCTCCGAGCTTGACTGTATTGCGGTAACGACTCACCCCGGACTTATCGGCGCTCTGCTTGTTGGAGTGAATTTTGCAAAGTCGCTTGCATTCGCAAACAATATTCCACTGGTATCGGTAAATCATATTCGCGGACACGTATGTGCTGCGTACCTTGCGGACAAAGAGCTGAAGGCTCCCTTTCTGGCGCTTGTGGTATCGGGCGGACACACTTCGATATACACCTGTGAGCGACAGGACGAGCTTGTGGAAACAGGAACTACGCGCGACGACGCGGCAGGCGAGGCCTTTGATAAGATAGGAAGGGTAATAGGCATGCCATATCCCGGCGGTGCGGCGCTTGATAAGCTTGCGTACGAGGGCGATAAGAATGCGATAAAGCTCCCGTCCCCCGCGTTGGCGCACACTATCGATTTCTCCTTCAGCGGAATCAAGACCGCGGCGCTCAACTATATCAATTCCGCAAATCAGAAGGGTGAGGAGATAAATCGCGCCGATCTGGCGGCCTCCTACACGCATACGATAGTTAAGGCGGTAGTCAAGCAGACCGAGACCGCGCTCAAGGAAACGGGAATTAAAACTCTCGTGCTTGCGGGCGGTGTGGCGGCAAACTCGCATCTGCGCGGTGCGCTTGAGGAAATGTGCCAAAGAAACGGTGTAAAGTTCACAGTTCCCCCGCGGTCGCTTTGCGGTGACAATGGAGCTATGATAGCGGCATCCGGTTGCTTTGAATACCTTAACGGACGCTTTGCGGACACCTCGCTTAATGCGTGCGCGAATGATGAAATGTAATTTGGAAATTACACAAATCTACCTTTTGCCCCAAATTGGCACTATTTAACTGAAATATTTTGTGCAAAATGACGATGTCGTAAAACCGCAAAACCCACAGAGGTTTCCCACAGCTGTGGAAAAGTGGGTGAAAGTAAACATTTTTCGACAAAAATGTATAAAAATTCACAGGAATACCCCTGAAAACCCCTTGAAACACAAGGGTTTCTGTGGATAAAGGTGTGGAAACTGTGGATAAATCGAACACCTGAGCGGTTGTGGAAAACCGAAAACACCGCAAAAATGACACCTAAAGTAGACAATATGCGCTGTTTTATGGTTGTCTTTGAATGGCGAAAGCATCTTTTTTTCGTCAAATCAAACAAGCGGACGGGAAATATACTGTTCCCGCGAGCAAATAGCCGTAATGCTTCAAAATTCAGATCTATGGAGATGACTATGAATTATCAGGATAACATGAACAAAAACGCAGACAAGCAGCAGAATATCTCGCCTGCGGTCATTCGCAGACTTCCGAGATATTACCGATACCTATGCGAGCTTATCGCGCGCGGACAGACAAGGATCAGCTCAAGCGAGCTTGCGAGAATGATGAGGGTGACCGCTTCCCAGATACGACAGGATCTGAACTGCTTTGGCGGATTTGGCATGCAGGGATATGGATATAACGTTAACTATCTTTTTGCAAAGATCAGTGACATACTCGGTGTTTCCGCCGGATTTAACGCCGTGATTATCGGTGCGGGCGATCTTGGACGCGCGCTTGTTCATCTTTCGATGTTTGAAAAGCGCGGTGTCAATATCGTCGCGCTCTTTGATACCGACGGAGAGGCGGCAGGTAAGGATTGCGCGGGTGTGCCTGTATATTCCATAGATGAGCTTGAGAGCTTCTGCGATGACAACCGCGTGGACATCGGTGTTATTGCGTGCGAGAAAAAGCACGTAAAGGCAGTGGCGCAGAGATGCGTTGACCTTGGCTTCAAGGGCCTTTGGAATTACATGGGTGTTGAGCTGCCTTATTCTGACGATGAGATAGTTGTTGAGAACATACACCTGGGCGATTCCTTGATGATACTCAACTGCAGGATCTGCAGAAATGATACTGAGGACAAGGACGCAGAGGAAGATAGCGACCAAAATTAATTTATAAGGAAGCGAAAAAAGTGAAATACAGAATGAATTACGGCGCGTCGGTGGGAGCCTTCCCGAAGAGCGTGCTTGACGTTATAAAAAGAGCGGGCGAGAGCGAGCTTAAAGTCCTTCTTTGTCTGTGCGCTACCGAGGGAAATGCGGATGAGAAAAAGCTTTCCAAAATGTCGGGAGTAAGCGCGGAAAACATCCGCGAGGCACTATCCTTCTGGAGAGGTGCAGGGGTTATAGAGAACCTGGACGGCGTGGACGCCTCGTCGCCGGCGGTGGAAGAACCCTGTATCGCGGCGGTAGATGAAAAGCCGAAAAGGAAGAAGCTTGAGCGCAGTGACGAGCTTCCCAATTATACATCCGAGCAGCTCTCTGCATTACTTGAGTCCAGAAAGGATACCGTAACGCTTATAAACGAGTGCCAGAACATAGTCGGAAAGATATTCAACGTACATGAGATAAACGTGCTGTTGGGTCTTGTTGACTATCTTGAGCTTGATTTTGAATACATAATGATGTTGCTTACCTATTGTGTTTCGATAGGTAAAAAGACTATGCACTACGCAGAAAAGCTTGCCTTCAGTCTTTATGATTCGGGTATATGCACCTCGGAGCAGCTTTCCGATGAGCTTCGTCGCCGTGAGCTTGCCGCGCAGAGCGAGGGCAAGATAAGAAGCCTTTTCGGAATCGGGTCAAGAGCCTTCACATCCAAGGAAAAGAAATTTATAGCCGCATGGACCTGTGAGATGGGCTACGGCATTGATATTATTACAAAGGCCTACGAGGTGACGGCAGACGCCACCGGCAATGCATCATTCCCGTATGCGAATACGATCCTTGAGCGATGGTATGCCGCGGGACTTCGTACTCTTGACGAGATAGAGGAGTCCTACAAGAAGGACAATGCATCCAAGGCGGGTGTTAATTCAACGTTTGATACCGACAGCTTCTTTGATGCGGCTGTGCGCCGCGCAGAGGCAATAATGAATAGTAATAACGGGGAAGAAAATGGGATTTAATAAAGAAAACTACAGAAGAATAAAGGAAGAATATGACGGTAAGTACCTGAGGGCGCAGGAGGCGGCAAGGCTTCGCCGCGCAGAGGTGCACACCGCGCTTCCCGAAATAGAGAAGATAGACCGAGAGCTTGCGACGACCGGCTTTAAGATATTCGACGCGACCCTTCGCGGAGAGATGGGCAAGATCGAGGAGATCAATGCGGAAAATGCCGCGCTGCAGAAGAAACGCGCCGAGATCATGCAGGTGGCGGGATTCGCGCCGGATTATACCGAGGTCAAGTATGAGTGTGAGGAGTGCGGTGACACCGGCACGGTTGAGTATTCAATGTGCAAGTGCATGAGACGCAGGCTTGTTGAGGCGGGTATAGAGTCCTCCGGCATGAGCGATCTTATAAAAAGACAGAATTTCGATAATTTCACCCTTGATTACTACAGTCACAACTCCGATGCCCAGAAGAGAATGGCAAATATCTATCATTTTCTTAAGAATTACGCGGAGCTGTTTGACGTTTCAAGGTCCGGAAATCTCGCACTCTTTGGCGGCACGGGTCTTGGAAAGACACACCTTTCAAGCGCGGTTGCGGGAAGGGTCATAGAGAAGGGTAACGACGTTTACTACATAAGCGCGACGAATCTTTTTGCGGATTTTGAGGAAAAAAGATTTGGAAATTCATCGTCATACGAGTCTACCGGAGAGATCGATCAGTACTTTACCTGCGATCTGCTTATCATTGACGATCTTGGCTCTGAGATGATAAATCAGTTTACGGTATCTTGTCTTTACAACGTGATAAATTCGAGACTCAACCACAAGAAGCCGACTATCATCAGCAGTAATCTTACTCAAGAGGAGTTCAGAAAGAAGTATTGGGACAGAATTTCAAGCCGTGTATTCGGTGAATATCTCGTGCTTCCTTTCGTAGGCAACGATATAAGACAAAAGAAGATCAAATAAGAAAAAAAGGAGCATTTTGCTCCTTTTTTGTATAAATAGAGGAAAAATGCGCAAACTACCTCTGCAAAATAATTTTTGAGAGGTAAAAACAATGCAAACCATCACAAAAGAAGCGGAAATGCTTGAAAGCTTATATAAAAACGTGAAAATGGGCTCTGATTCAATAATCAAGCTTATGGATAAGGTGTCGGGTGAGGATTTCAAGGCCGCGCTGACAAAGCAGATAGACGGCTATGAGAAGATCGCCGAGCGAATAAGAAAGCATCTTTGCTCTATGGGTCACAGGGCAAAGGAAGAGAATATCATGGTCAAGCTTTGGTCTAGCGTGGGAATGGCGATGGAAACCATGACCGACTCTACCGACAGCCACCTGGCTCAGCTTGTTGCCGAGGGCTCGAGCATGGGAATTACCGACAGCATAAAGCTGTTGCGCGACTACGAGAACACCAGCGTATCAGAGGAGGCACTCGGATTTGCGCGTGAGGTGATCAAGTTCGAGGAGCATAATCTTGAGGTAGCCAAGAGCTTTATTTGATAAGGGGGGAGAATGCGGGGAGAAACTTTTTAGGAAAAAGATCTGCATCGTGAAGTTGAACTTAGTCAAAGCCTACCTGATGCAACCAGCTCCTTGCAAAGCAAGGAGTCCGAGTCCTCTCTTGTTTTCAAGTCTCCCCGCACCCCTCTTCAAAAACCTTAAATAAGAGGGAAAAGAAAACTCTGCATTTCACTGACGGGTGAAGTGCAGAGCTGTTTTTTTATTTATTGAGATAGGAGTAAAGCTCGTTTATCGCTACGCGGTAGCCGTCAAAGCCAAGGCCCATGACGGTTTTTATTGCCGCAAGAGAAATATAGGAGAATTTACGGAATTCGTCACGGGAATTTATATCCGAGATGTGCACCTCAACGGTCGGAATGGATACCGCCTTGAGGGCATCGAGAATCGCAATCGAGGTGTGGGTATATGCGGCGGGATTGATAACTATTCCGTCAAAGGTACTGTACGCATCCTGTATCTTATCAACTATCGCGCCCTCGTGATTGGATTGGTATATTTCGTAGTCGACTCCAAGCTCCTCACAGCTTTTCTTGATAAGAGAGCAGAGCGCGCTGTAATTTTGCTTACCGTAGATCTTGGGCTCGCGAAGTCCGAGCAAATTGAGATTAGGGCCGTTGATTATAAGAATTTTCATGTTTCCCCTCCGTTAAAAAATATATCTGCTATCGCCTCGGCGCACTCTTGCACCGATGAGCAATTATCAACCGTAAAGTCTGCAAATGACATATAGAGCGGAAGCCTCTTTTTGTACATTTCCTCAAGATCTGCTCCTTGGGAGAGAGGTCTGCCGTCCCTTGAAAGTAATCCAAGCTCGCGGCGGATAAAGAATACTATGCCGTTTTGCCTGATCGCGTCAAGGTTTACCTCTCTTGTGACGATTCCACCGCCCGTGGAGATGATCTTACCGCTCATTTTTCCGACCTCGGCGGCAATGCGGGTTTCACATGCGCGGAAATATTCCTCGCCTTCAACGGCAAAAATTTCGGGTATTGAACGTCCCTCGTTCTTTACGATCAGCTCGTCTGTGTCGATAAGCTCTCGACCGGTCAGATCGGCGAGAACCCCGGCGACCGTTGTCTTTCCGCAGCCGGGCATTCCGACTAAAATTATATTTCCTGTTTCGGACTCGATCAGGGAGCATATTTTGTCTATCTCGCCGTCATCGATCTTCTCGTCAAGGAAAAGTTCGCATGCGCGCTTCGCCTGCGCGACAAGCATTGAAAGTCCGTTTGTATTCTTAATTCCAAGTTTTTCGGCATCAAGCAGCAGCTTGGTTCTGGCGGGATTATATATCATGTCCGCAACACCGCAAAGCGCAGGGAAGCGGTCAAGCTCTATCGGGGATGCGAGATTCTTGGGGTACATACCGACGGGGGTGCAGTTGATTATGATCTCGGTGTCGGCGCATTTGTCGTAGACATTTTCGTAGTTTATCTCGCCCGCGCGAGAAACAAAGGTGATGCTCTCAGCTCCGAGGTCGGACGATACTGCCTTTGCGGTGAGCGACGCCCCTCCCGTGCCCAAAATAAGCACTTTTTTGCCCTTGACCTCAATTTTTGAGCGTTCGAGCATATAAGAGAAGCCGAAGTAGTCGGTGTTCTCGCCCCGAAGCTTGCCGCTCTCGGTGCGGATTATCGTGTTGACGGAGCCTATGCGCTTTGCCTCGTCGCTGATCTCGTCAAGAAAGGGCATAACCGTTTTCTTGTATGGGATCGTGACGTTGGTCGCGTCGTATCTATCGCTTCGCACGAAGCTGCCGACCTCGTTCTCGCTCATCTCAAATAGAGTGTATGAGTAGTCGCAGAGATGCGAATGTATCTGCGGAGAAAAGCTGTGCGATAGCTTCTCACCGATAAGGCCGCATCTGATATTCTTTTTACCCAAAATCATAATTTATCCTTATATTATCTCGGAATATGCGCCGAGAAGTCTGTATCGCTCGCCGCGGGATTCAAGCTCGCAGAGTAATCTTTCAAGATTCTCGGAGTAGACTGAAACGGTAAAGTCAAAGTAGAACATAGACTCAAAATCACGCTCCGGAATCGGGCAGGATTCAAGCTTCGTCATATTGACGCCAAGCGCGTTGAAGCAGGAAAGCACACTGTAAAGCGCGCCGGGCTTATTGGGTGTGACGAGCATGAGAGTCAGCTTATCTGCGCCGGGATATATCTCCGGCTCCTTTGAGATGCAGATAAAGCGCGTGTGGTTGTTGCCCATATCCTGCACCGAATCCGCAAGAGATTCAAGCGAGTAGAGATCCGCGCAAAAACGCGAGGAGAGCGCCGCGATATCGTCGCGCCCCGACTCTGCCACGGTCTGCGCCGCAACTGCGGTGTTGGGAGCTACCGTTATCTTGACATCCCCAAGCGTGCGCAAGAAGGATGAGCACTGGTTTATTGCCTGCTCGTGCGAGATGATCTCGCGGATATTCTCGATTCTCGCACCCTTTTTGGCGAGGAGATGATGGTCTATCTTGATCCTTACCGAGCGGACGATGTTGAATTTATGCTCCAGCATAAGCTCATAGACCTTTTTGACCGAGCCTGCCGTGCTGTTCTCGATAGGAAGCACGCCGTAGCGGCACTCGCCCGACTCAATAGCCGAAAAAACGGCATCGAAGGATTTGTAGTAGCTTATCTCGGGAAGCTCAAACAGCCTTTCGGCGGCTATCTGGGAGTATGCACCCTCAACGCCCTGGCATGCGACGCGCGCGCGAGTGGGGAACATGGGGGCGGTCGCCTTGATATTATTCTTTATGTCGGAGTATACCTCGGACACGGAATTGAGCTTCGTATATTGATACGCGCGGGATACGTCGAGCATGGTGTGGTAGAGCGTTCTCGCGTAGCCGTCAAGCTCCTCCCCCGCCATGTCGGATATTTTGCCGAGCAGGGCGCGCTCACGCGCGGCATCAAGCACGGGCAAGCCGCGCTCCTTTTTATATTCCGCGACGGATGCCGCAACCGCCATTCTCTTTTTGAAGAGATCGACCATTTGCGCGTCTATCTCGTTTATTTCTTCTCTTAGTGTATTGATATCCAATTCCATTTTTCTCTTCCTGTAGCTTTAACTCATAAGATCCATTACCGCAAGCGCCGCGGCCGCCTCGAAAACGGGTACTGCGCGAGGAACTATGCATGGATCGTGTCTGCCGCCAACGGTTATCTTGACGTTCTCCATTCGCGAAAGGGAAACGGTGTTCTGCTCCTTGGCGATAGAGGGTGTGGGCTTTATTGCCGCGCGGAAGATCACGGGCATGCCGCTTGTCATACCGCCGAGTATTCCACCCGCGTTGTTGGTGCGGGTTTTGACCTCGTCGCCGTCAACGTAAAAGGGGTCGTTGTTCGCAGATCCTGTCATCTCGCTTGCCGCAAAGCCTGCGCCGAACTCGATGCCCTTGACTGCGGGGATTCCAAACACTATTCCCGATATCGCAGACTCGACCGAGTCAAACATATGCTCGCCAAGGCCTATGGGAAGCCCTATCACCGCGCACTCAACAATTCCGCCGACAGAGTCTCCGTCAGCGCGCGCCCGCTCAATAAGCGCCTTCATTTTTGCGCCTGCCGCGCCCTCAAGGACGGGGAACTTCCAATAGTGGAGAATGTCAATATCGCGCTTTGCAAGATTGACCGGATCAAAGGGGCGGTCATATACCGTTCCAACGGAGTAAATATGCGCGCCTATGTATATGTCACGTTTTGCAAGTATCTGCAAGCAGATACCGCCCGCGATACACATTGGAGCCGTCAAGCGACCTGAGAAATGACCGCCTCCGCGAAGATCTACGCTCTCGCCGTATTTGATCCTCGCAGCAAAGTCGGCGTGAGAGGGGCGGGGAGTATCGGCAAGAGATGAATAATCACCCGATCTTTGATTTTGGTTATATATGACTGCCTCTATGTCCTCTCCCGTGGTGACGTTGTTTTCGTCAAGGCCTCTGAGAAATACAGGCTCGTCCGCTTCTTTTCTCGTGGTTGAATATGGGTCGTTGCCGGGGGCGCGTCTTGCCATAAACGCCCGAAGCGCGTCTGTGTCAATTGCCTCGCCTGCGGGAATTCCAGAAAGGATCATTCCTATCTTTTCGTCGTGTGAGCCGCCGTAAATGTCAAGCTTTATCCTTTTTCCGTAAGTGTTCATAAAAATCCTTATATCTTATCAAATCCGTCGAGGAAAGACGGGTAAGATTTATTTATAGCCTCAAATCGGCTTATTTTTACTGTATTTTTGCATACGAGCGACGCGATAGCCGCGCTCATTGCTATGCGGTGGTCGTTGAAGGAGTCTACTTTGCCGCCCGTGAGAGTGGGCTTGCCGCGAATTATCATTCCGTCCTCGGTCTCGCGAATATCTGCGCCAAGCTCTGCCAAAACCGAGCAGACGCTCTCTATTCTGTCGCTTTCCTTTAAGCGTAGGCGTGAGGCGTTGTATATTCTCGTTTCTCCCTCTGCTACCGATGCGGCAACCGAGAGGATGGGAACAAGGTCGGGAATGTCTGCGGCATCTATGTTGATACCGCGCAGCTTGGTGGGATAAACGGTTATTCCGCTCTCGGATACGCGTATTTCCGCGCCCATCTTCGATAGGACGCCAATGATGGCTCGGTCGCCCTGCGCGCTTCTTTGGTCGAGACCTTGGAGCGTTACGGGATTCTGACCGATCGCGCCCGCGCAAAGGTAGAAGGCCGCATTGGACCAGTCGCCTCCGACGGTAAACGAGGAGGGGGAAGTGAGCCTTTTTTTGCCGTTTATATAGAAGGTATTATCGTCAGGGTTGAATTTTACGTCCGCGCCAAAGGCGAGAAGCGTATTCAGGGTCATAAATATATAGGGTGCCGACTCTACGTTGCCCTCGAGCCTGAGTTTGCTTTCGCCCTCTGCTATTGCGAGCGCGAAGAGCAAGCCGCTTATATACTGAGAGGAGATATTAGCCGCAACCGAGTAATCTCCCGCCAAAAGCTTGCCCGAAATGTGGAGTGGGCTTTTGCCTTGCTCGGTGAGCGTTACGCCGTTATCCTCAAGCAGCTCGTAAAGTGGGGAGAGGGGACGAGAGGCAAGTCTGCCGCGCATAATAAACGAGCATTCCGCTCCGAGTGATGCGCAGAGCGGGAGCATAAAGCGGAGTGTTGAGCCCGATTCGTTACAGTCAAGCTCATTTGCCTTTGCGGGTGTGTTGATGGGCTTAACATCAAAGCCGTCTGCGGTACGGCGGATATCCGCGCCAAGCGCATTCAAGCAGGATGCGGTGGCATCTATATCCGCATTGGTATCGGTACAGATTATTTTTGTTTCTCCGTCGGAGAGAGCAGCGCAGATAAGCGCACGATGCGCCTCGGATTTTGAGGAGATGGCGCGTACCGTTGTCTTTGCCGACGGGTTATTGAACAGCATATCCATCTTAAAGCCCTGCCTTGAAAATTTCTTCAAGTGAGTCTACGGACACCTTATAGAGCCTTGAATCACCGATTCCGTAGGGCATGACGAGGGTTATGCTGCCGCCCTGGCGCTTTTTGTCGTTAAGGGCGATGTCTGCAAGACTTTGCGCGGTGTATGGACATTCGGTAGGCAGACCGTAGGACCTGATAAGCGAGATCGCCTCGGCGCAGTCCTCTTTACTGCACAATCCGAGAGAGTTAGCCGCGCGGAGTATTATTGCCATTCCAATAGCAACGGCGGAGCCGTGAGAAATCGAAAAATCCGAGAGGATCTCAATAGAGTGTGCCGCTGTGTGGCCGAGATTTAGGAGCTGTCTTACTCCTGTGTCGCGCTCATCCGCGTCAACGACGTCACGCTTATTGCAGACGCAATTTTCGATAACATCCTCGATTTGGGGGAGAATAGGAGCTTTTAATTTCTCAAAAAGCTCGCGGTCGTTTATAATACCGTATTTGATGACCTCCGCGCATCCGTCGGCAAAGACGTCACGGGGCAGTGTCGAAAGCGTTTCGTAGTCACAAAGGACAAGCGAGGGCTGATAGAATGCGCCTACGAGATTCTTGCCTTCGGGAATGTCGATCGCTGTTTTGCCGCCGACAGAGGAGTCTACCATAGCAAGCAGGGTAGTGGGGATCTGAACAAACTCAACTCCGCGCAAATAGGTTGCCGCGCAAAATCCGCAGAGGTCGCCGACAACTCCGCCGCCAAGGGCGAAAAGGCAATCCGAGCGGGTTATTTTATTCAAAGCCAGGAAAGACAGAAAGGCAAGATAGGATTCCGCACTTTTAGATGTTTCTCCCGCGGGAATGACGTAGGATACGACCTCGTAGCCCGCAGAACGAAGCGAGACTTCGAGTCTTTCAAGATAGAGGGGAGCTACGTTTGAGTCGGTAAGCACCGCCGCGCGGCAGGGCTTTTTGACGGTGGAGCAAAGCTTGCCTGCACGGTCGAGGATCCCCTTGTCGATTATTATATCGTAAACGCGAGACGCGTTGACTGTGACCTTTTTCATTTTTTATCTCCCGTCAATTTCTTCTTTTGCAATTCGGCCGTCGCGTAAAAGTGATACCATTTTGTCCTTATCCTTTGATCTGAGCGCGTCGCGGTAGGATGAGAGCGATGATATGATCTCGTCAAGCTCAAAAAGCAAGGGTTCCTTGTTTTCAAGGAAAAGCTCCGCCCACATGTTCTCGTTGAGCCACGCCACGCGTGTCATATCCTTATAGCTTCCCGCGGAAAATCCCTTGTGGTTCTTTGCGGTGGGGCTTTTGACGTATGCGTTTGATACCACGTGCGCAAGCTGTGAGGTGAAGGCGATCATCTTGTCGTGCTCCTCTGCGGTGGTAAAGGAAAATCTACCGAAGCGAGCGGGAGCGAGAAGCTCTTTTATTCTCCCGAGAAGATTGATGTCATCAAATCTTGGGGGGACGATTACCATAGGCGCGCCCTTGAACATATTTGCTCTTGAATATTTATATCCCGAATTGTGTGTGCCTGCCATCGGGTGACCGCCGACGAAGGTATAGCCGTATTCCTCGGCAAGGGCAAATCCTACCGTGCAGATGTCGCTCTTTGTTCCGCAAAGGTCGATTATTACCGTATCCTTTGCAAACAGGGGGGATTTGTTCTTAAGATATTCAACGGATGCTATGGGGTACAGGGCGATAAAGATAAGGTCGCATTTTTTGATATTTTCATCGGTCAACTCGCCGTTAAGAGTTCCATCAAGCATCGCGAAGCTCAAGATCGACGCGTCACGGTCATAGCCGTAAAGCTCAAAGCCCTTTGATGATTCATTTGAATATTCGCGGTATGCTTTTGCCATCGAGCCGCCTATAAGACCAAGTCCGACAAAACCGATCCTCATTCTTTTCACCACCTAAATAATAACAATATAATTTATTTTAACATATATAGCCGATTTTTTCAACAAATTTCGGCAAAAAATCAAATCGTGTCACGCACTTTTCTGACCGAGTTCATAACCGCTGCAAACTCGTCGGGAGTCAGTGACTGCGGTCCGTCGCAAAGCGCTTTTTTGGGGTCGTTGTGAACCTCTATCATTAGTCCGTCCGCTCCGCATGCCGCCGCAGCCATGGACATGGGGGCAACAAGGCGCGCCGCTCCCGTGGCGTGCGAGGGGTCGACGACGACGGGGAGGTGCGTGAGCTCGTGAAGCACGGGGATTGCCGAGAGGTCAAGCACGTTACGCGTGTACTGTGAGTCATAAGAGCGGATACCGCGCTCACAAAGAATGATATTCTCGTTGCCTCCTGCCATGATATACTCTGCGGACATAAGCCACTCCTTGATTGTTGCCGAGAGTCCGCGCTTTAAGAGTATGGGCTTCTGAATTCTGCCAAGCTCTTTGAGAAGCTCGAAGTTCTGCATATTTCTCGCGCCAACCTGAATAACGTCAACGTTTTCAAAGAGGGGAAGATGCTCTGCGCTCATGATCTCTGTAACGATAGGAAGGCCTGTCTCGCGTTTTGCCTCAAGGAGAAATTCGATACCCTCTGCCTTAAGTCCCTGGAAATCGTAGGGCGAGGTGCGGGGCTTGAACGCGCCGCCGCGGAGCATTGTTGCACCTGCCGCCTTGACTGCATTGGCTACCTCAATGACCTGCTCACGGCTTTCAACCGAGCAGGGGCCCGCCATTACCGCGAAAATGTTGCCGCCCACGCTTGTATCTCCGATATTTACGACGGTATTATCGGGGTGGAACTTGCGGTTCGCGCTCTTGAATGGCTCTGAGATGCGCTTTACCGTTTCAACTATGTCAAGGCTGATAAGCAGATCCTCGTCGATGCGGCTTGTGTCGCCCACAAGACCTACTATCGTCTGATAGTCACCCTTTGAGAGGTGGACTTGAAGTCCCTGCGCCTCTATCCAATTTTTAAGGTCTGCTATTTGTTTATCGCTTGTTCCGCTTTTAAGTACTGCAATCATGTCTTTGTCCGCCTTTGATGTGATTTTGAAATTAAAATAAAAACACCGAATGTAACAGCAATCTGCACTGTTGACACTCGGCTCATCCAAAAAGAAAATAAGTCTTGTCCGCAATAAATTTGCATAGCACAAATCACCTTTATTATATTACGCTGCGTAATAGTAATAAAAGTAAAAGTATCCGTATGCAAAGCGTGCGTCAAGCATTCTCTTTTCTCTCCTTTTTTCTTGATATTAACAGTTTAGCACTCTGCGGGAGTGTTGTCAAGGGATTTTCCGAAAAAAATTAAAAATTCCTTATGATTAATGGTCTGAGGGAAATATATCATTGAAAAACATTGACAAACGAACGGCAGGGTGATAAAATGAACATATACAATAAAATTTATCTTTCAGGAGGTCATTATGGAATCTTTAAAGAAATTTTTCCCCATGTCGTGGGAGTACACAAAGGATGTTCCCAATTTGATCAAAGGAATTATTCTGTACGTGGTTGTGGGTCTTCTTGCGAGTGCGCTTATCGCCCTTTCGGGACTTATCACGGGTTGGATACCTGTAGTAGGTGCAATCGTCGGAATCGTTCTCAGGCTTGCAGGCGCGCTTGTTGACGTATACGTCGTAGCCGGAATAGTTATTCAGGTGCTTGTTTACACAAAGGTTATCAAGGACTAAAAAACATTAAAAAAGCAGTCGGGGCGGTCTTGTGACTGCCCTTTTATAATATCAAGTGGGATTGATAGTCGCAATAATAAAAGTTAAGTTTAAGGGTGCCATATATTGACAAAAAGTTAAAAACAAACTATAATATACTTGAAAAGTAATTATACCGATGAAAGGGGTGGACACGGTGAAAAAAGCGCCATTGGTTTTGTTATGTCTTAGCATGGCATTGTTTATTTCCGTGGGATATGCTGCCGTTTCGGGCAATTTGTCAATCCTCGGAAGTGTGTCAGCAGAAGCGACAGACTATCCTGTATATATTACCCGAGTGTCCCCCAAGCAGATCGGAAACGTTACTGTTAACCAGTATTTCAGCACGATAATGATCGCATCCACCACGGGGGCCGGACAAGCCGTATTTACGGTTACTGTAAAGAACAATACTGACAAGACCTACGTTTTCGAGAGGATCGTGACCGGGGCTGAGGTTGCAGGCGATAAGGTGTATAACGGAGATGGAATTACTTATTCCTTAAGCGGCATAGGATTTCTTACGGAGATCGAGCCGGGGGAGAGCTTGGAATTTACCGTTACAATGAACGTTGCATCAGGCGTAGTTGAGGAAAACGTATACACCTACTTCAAGTTTATAGAAAAGACCCACGAGGACATACTCCCCGACGGAGAATCTACTGAAGCGACACAGGCGCCTACCGAGTCGCCCACGGAGTCGCCGACGGAGGCTCCCGGTGAGGTTGTTACTCAAACAGAGAAGGAAACAGAACAGGAAACCGAGACCGATGACGGCCACATGCATAGTGATATGCTTGGACTTGCTGAGGCGCTACGCTCAGATGCGAAGAAATGCCTTAATGCCGATAACACAATATGGTCTGCCGTGCAGAAATCGATCACTGATAGCAACCGCCCGGATGGTGCGCCCGCAATGGTGTACTGTGATTCGAACAAATACGGGGGCATGAACTTGATCAATATAACTCAAAGCGCAAACAGCCTGCTCGCAAGTGGTAACAGTGTTTTCTTTGTCATTCTCGCGGATGAGGAAAATCCCAACAGGCTTTTCTTATACATGTATTACGAGGACGTTTGCGATGATGCCGGTCAGGGTCAACAAATAGAGACGTATCTACAAGTAATAGTGCGTTCTGACGAGGACAGCGACTGGGAAGAGAATGGAACATACAAGGGTATGGCAACGGTTGACAGAATGTGGATTGGAATCAAGAACGAATACGCAATCACAATTGACCCGCGTACTTGGTATGCAACGTCAGTAGTTTCAACAGAATAATTAAAATTTTAGCGGTCGCCCGTTTGGGCGGCCGCTTTTGTAATAGGTGTTTTATTTTGAAAATCTCCTTGCGTAGCCGCATTTGCGGCACATTGATTCTATGCCGCGGCGGCGTGTAAATCCGTCGTATATCGCGCGTGCGCGGGGAGAGGAGAGGATCTCGTCAAGCTCGGAGTCAAATAGGTTTCCGAGCGTAAGATTTCCGTCTGCGTCAAGGCAGCAGGGAACGACGCGGCCGTCAGAGAGTATGCCTATCTGGTCGCGCAGGCCGTAGCAGAAAAGATCTGCGTCGGGGCCGCATTCAGGAGCATTCGGGTCGGGCCAGTCAAACCGCTCGCCCCATTCGAGGAAGATTTTCTCGGAGAGGCGCTGACTCTGGCCGCCGCGAATATCCTTCCATTCGCCGGGGAAGGAGGCGCGCAGGAAGTCTAAAATTTCGGAGTTGTCCGCGTCTGAGCCAAGATTCCATAGGCGCAAGGCGATTATACAGCCGCGGCTTGCCGCCTCCTTGGCAAAGGAAACGCAGGACTCAAGGTAGTCTTCCGCAGAAAAAGCGGGATTTGCCTCCGGCGCGTGGAGAGAAATGCTTACCTTGTATGGAAGCGCGGATAGGATGGAGTCGCCCTTCTGCTTGAGAAGAGAGCCGTTGGTGGTTATTGCGGGTAAGAATCCCGCCGCGCGCGCCTTTTCTATAAAGCGGGGGAGAAGGGGATGAAGCGCAGGCTCTCCCATAAGGTGAAAGAACAAATATTTTGATCTGCCGGCGATCTTTGAGAGCAAGGTGTCAAATTCCTCCTCGCCGAGAAGCTTCTTCGGTCTTGAGGTCTTATGACAAAATGAGCAATCGAGATTACAAACGTTTGTTATTTCAAGATATATCTTATCAAGCATACGTTACCTCCTTTCCACGGGTCTTTGATGATATTACACATGTATTATAGCATGAAAACACGGACTTGTAAAGCATAAGGCAAAACAAAAATCGGCCTCCTCGCCATTTATTGGCGGGGAGGTCTTCTGCTATGCCGTAAAAGGCTTTTTATTTGCCTAACATTGCTCTTATAAGGCTGTTTCGCAGCTTGTTCAAGCTCTCGTCGGTAATATTGTCTATCGTTGCAAATTCATCTGACGGGGCAGGCATTTTGTCGTTTGTGTGAATAATGATACGTGCAGAAAGATCCACGGTAGTTTCAATTTTCTTTCCTACGTAATTGATCTCTGTATGCGTCAGGCGGTCCACGGAGATCGTCGTAGTCTCACGGTCGCCAGACCATTCTCCGACAAGAGCAAGGGTGCTGTCCGCTGTTTTTACATTGAGTGAGTAGGAATCCGATTCCTTATTTATTTTAAGAGAGGACTCAAGCAATGATTCGTTTTGACGGGTAGCCGTAACGCATCCTTCGTATGAGAGCTCGTCGTTCTTTACGGTGTAGCATGCGCTTATATCCATGTATTCAAGTGAGATCTTATCGGCCTTTTTAACTCCGTTTTCGCCGCAATCAAGCATAAACACGGTTTCACCGTCGACCTCTACCCCGATTTGAAGCAAGGTCGCGCTCAGCCTTTTTGTGGCAATATTTACAGAGATGGTTTGGAAGGTCTCGCAATAGTCTTTTGCGCTTTCCTCAAGCTCGGAGACATATTTCTTATATGCTTCAAGCGTGTCGCCCTTCAGATCGAGCATGGCGACTGCCGTGCTTTCATGCTCCTCGACAAACCTTATTATATCCTCTGAGTCGCACAGATAATTGCACGTATCCTCAATAATGCTTGTCCTGGCGGTCTCGTCTATGACAATAGAGATCATTCTTACATCGGTATCCTTGCCGTTAAGGGGGATATCGGTCACGGTGGCTGAGACTTCCGCGTGCTTGATGACTATGCCCCAGATATCCGTCAAGACCTTTGCTATAAGCTTCTTAGAGTCCTTTTTGGCTTCTTGATCCCCCGCGGCCTCAGCAGTTGCTATCAGACTGTCGAAGGCTTCTTGGTCAAGCGCATATTGTGAGCCTGAATCGGGGGCAAATATTGATCTTTTCAGATCGCTTGCAAGCGTGTCAAGGCGCGCGCCGTACGTGCCGCAAAGGATATTATTTTCCTTAAGATATACTGTTTCGGCGGAAAGATAGGCTTCTCCGTTCATCCGGAAGCTGTTATAGCGCACGTCAAGGCCGCTTAACATAAATGAGTCCTCAGAAAAGTACATTTTTCCCGCGACACTGATTTTTTTTGGAGATTGCGAGCCGTTTGTTCTAATATCCCCGACCGACAGATCAAGAGAGCCCTCCCGGAGCATGGATACAACCGGCTTTATCTCCTCTCTTTCGAGCAGGTCATCCGCAAAGCCCGCGACCGCGCGCACAGCCACGTTTTGGGGAAGATTCAATATTATAAGGACGCTCGCCGCAATCAAAATCAACAACGCAATCGCGGAGAGAAGTAATATTCTTTTTTTCATTTTTCCTCCCTGTATTGTAAGGATAATAAACGCGCGAATTGCGAAGCAATGCTGTTTTTTGTCAGTTTAATTATAGTACGGGGTGACTATTTTTCGGTTATGTTTGCCGCGTCCTCGCCGAGTATTGCGACCAGCTTTTCTTTGGTCGATTTTTCGTCAAAGGTGGTACAGCGTAAATGCAGAATATCTCCCTCGTGTATTGCTTTGACCGCGCGCTTGTCGCGCATGTCAAGTGGCAGTGTATGCTTGTGTGAAAGAACGAACGTGCCGTTTGGCCAGAAAATATCACGTATGTGCATGCCCTCTGCAAAGGCATTCTTGCTTACGGTTACGTAGCCTTCCAAAAACTTCTGCTCTCGGCCCGCATTTATCTCGTGGGCGAGGTTTTCAAGGACTCGGTCGTTAATGGATTCCGCACCGAATATTTCGGTTATAACAAACGCTACGCCCGCCGCGATTATGACGAATATCACGTTATCGTAGCAGGAGAGAGCTTCAACCGCGAAGACTATTGCGGTCAGGGGCATTTTCATCATTCCCGCGATGCAGGCGATGATTCCGATGATTATGATTACCGTATAATAGGATGGGTCAAGTCCCCAGATCATATCTATTACGGTGGCAATTATGCTTGAAAGAAGCGCGCCTATCGCCATCAATGGCAGGAAGATACCGCCTGTTACACGATTGGAATTGGCGAAAAGCGTAAGCGTAGAGCGGACTACCAAAAGCAGGAAAAGTATTAAAAGGGGAGTTTTTACGTTGATAAGATCAAGTATCAGCTCGTGACCTGTGGAGATGGTAGAGAATGATATTAGTCCTGCGGCAAACGTTAGCGCAAACACGCTGAAAATGCGCAGGCCGTGAGGTATGCCGTTCAAGATCTTATTGGAAAACTTGAATATTACCTTATAATAGGTCAGGAAAAGGACCGCGAAAAGTCCCATTACCATGCCGACAAGCAGAGGTATCCACACGTCTTTGATAGAGAGCGTGGGGAGCTGCATTGCAGGGAAGAGCGTTTTGCTGACGCCGAGGATCGGCGCAACTATTTCGGTAGTCATGCACGCGAACATTACCGATGTAGAGGCGATCATAAGTATCATGGGAGATATGCGCTGATGCGCCTCCTCAATCGCGAAGAGAATACCCGATATGGGTGCGCCTGTCGCAACTGCAAAGCCGGAGCATGCTCCGCCCGTCATCGAATATCTGTCCCACGCGCGGTGCTTTTTGCCAAATGAATACACGCTGCCGCGTCCGATTGCTACGCCCATCTGGACCGAGGGTCCCTCGTTTCCAAGCGGCACGCCGATGAAAAATGACACAAGCGACATGGAGAATATTCCTATAAGGTTTCGCAGCCACTTGAATGATATTATTCCGCGCAAAATACCGATAGAGGTCGGAATTCCACCTCCGCGAAGATTGGGTATGCGCTTATATATGTACGCGAACAGAAATGCGGGGACGATGAAGGCGATAAGCGCTATGGGAATGATATAGAGATGCTCACCTACAAAGTGGTAGCTTTTCTCGGAAAAAGTGATGATATACTTTGCGCACGCCTTATATAGGTTGACGGCGAGTGAGGTCAGGACACCCGTCAGCGCGCCAAAACAAACTGCGGGCAATATTGAATTAAAAAATGAATTCCAGGACTTTGATTTCATGGCTTCTCCCGTGGTGTTGTGTGTATTCCACGCCGCGCGGCGGGGAAGGTATAGGTATATTTTAGCATATTTTGGAGAAAAAATCAAGACTCCCAAGCTAAAGCCGGAGCATCAAATCAATATAATATAAAATGCTTTGCAATGGTTGATACTGCCTTCTCTCAAATTTCTCTGCCGACAATTCTCTAAATACTGGTTACAGCCCTCCTCAAAAGTGAGCGTTACACCCCTTGCCATTTTTATCTTTTGCATCGCAAAATCCTCCTTATTTGCGTATTTATAGAAATATATTTAATCACCATTGTATATTGCATTTTGCCAAAATTTGTGCTATAATGATTTTGTCAAAAAACAACATGATAGGAGAAAATGACATGTCAAACGTATGTGTAATCACCGGTGGCGGAAGCGGTATGGGCTTCGAGGCTGCAAAATTTATGCCTAAGGATAAAATAATCGTTATTTCCGGCAGAACTCTTGCAAAGCTTGAGGGCGCAGTTGCAGAATTAAAGGCTCTTGGATACGAGGCGTATGCAAAGGTATGCGATACCTCCAAGCGAGAAAGCGTTAAGGTGCTTGCAGAATATGCGGCATCTCTCGGCGAAATCAAAAACGTAATCAACTCTGCAGGTGTTTCTCCGGCAATGAAGGGCACTCCTGAGGGAATCCTTCGCATCAATGCACTTGGAACTGTTTACGTAAATCAGGAGTTTTCAAAGCTGATGGGGGCGGGAAGTGTTATCGTTGATGTTTCGTCTAACTCTGCGTACATTCTCCCTTCGTTCATCATCAACAAGAAGCACTACGTGTTCGCTGAAACCAACGAAGAATTGTTCCTCAAGAAGCTCGTTAAGAAGAGCGGAATGGCAAAGGGTGAATATCAGCAGAAGGGCTTTGCATACTCGCTTTCCAAGAACTTCGTGGTTTGGTATGCTAAAAAGTGCGCGTTTGAGTACGGCCTTCGCGGAATTCGCGTAGTATCCCTCAGCCCCGGACTTATTGCAACCGATATGGGTAACCTTGAAAAAGAGGACGGCGGAATGCTTATTCCTTTCTCCGCAGAAGAGAGAATGGGTAAGCCCGAGGAGCTTGGATTTGCACTTGCAACTGTTGCTGATGAGCGCAACGGATACCTTGCAGGCGTTGACGTTCTTTGCGATGGCGGAAGCACTAACGGTATGAAGGAATTCAAAAAGTCCAAGAAGAAATAATTCCAAATTACAATAGCAAGATGATAAAAATATTGGACACATCATAAGCGAAAATACGTTTATGATGTGTCCAACTTTTTTATTTGTGATTTTGGGCGAAATGAGTTTTACAAAGCTTTCATAAAGCCCTGCAAACCTCAAAAAGCCTTACGCCGCAAGGATTACTTGCTTGCTTCTTCGATAGCAACTGCAACAGCAACGGTCATACCAACCATAAATTATTTTATTTCTTGCTCCAAATTATCAAAAAGAGGAGATGTGAAGAAGTCGAGAATGGTAATCTCCAATCCGTCGCAGATTTTTTGAACGGTTGAGACCGTGGTTGTAGCATTGGGTCTGCTAATAACGTTATTCAAGGTCGACTGCGTGATACCGCAGATAGTGGATAGCTTATTCAAAGTAATATTGTTTTGTTGACACAACTCCAAAATACGCAACTTCACCGCTTCGTTAACTCTCATTTCGCTCTCCTAACTCAAATGGGTTAACTATATTTTACCCCATAAAAAGACAAAAAATTACCCTTTTAGGGTTGACAAACTCAAAAGGGTGTGTTATAATGGCAACATAACTCAAAAGAGTTAACTTAAACTATCTTTCCGGAGGAGAATCAAATGTCAAAACAAATCACATTTAACCACAATGATCAGGAACTGATCAAACAAATTGAGGAATTTCAAAAATCGAGTGGACTACCATCCTTCATATCTGCTGTGCGAAAGCTTTGCGCGGATGCTCTTCAACTTAAAAAATAACAAAATAATTGGAGGAAATGAAATGAAAAAGCATTTTAAACTATTGTCTTTAGTATTGTCTTTTGTTGTTGTTTTATGTTCAATATCATTTACTTCTTGCGTATCTGAAGAAGAAACGAAAACAGCACTGACTTTAGAAAATGTAGAAGATTATTTGACTATTAATGATGAAATATTAGATTATAATATTGATGTAGAATATGATTCCATCTATGGACTCCGCATTCCAAATTATGATGATAGCTACGGAAAAGCACAAATTGTCATAAATAAAAAATCATCCAATTTGAGTTTTGAAGATGTTGAACTTAAATTAAGGGTATCTGTGGACGCTAACAATCCATATCCATGGCAATTCAAGAACAACAATTCCGTTGAAAATTATGAGTATAACGGCAAGGTATATAAAGATATGCTCGAAAACTGCACTTATCTTAATTTAACAATACCATATACAGGTGAATATTCCAAAGATTTAGACTTAATAATTGGTCGAAACCAAGACAGCAAATCTTTACTCGACACAAGCGACTTAAAATCCCTATCAATAAAAATTATCAGTGTTAGCGGATATGTCATAGAAGAATAATAGACAAAAAGCAGAAACCAGCACGGTTTCTGCTTTTTAATTAAATTAAGATTTTTCAAAAGCATCCTTACCTAGTCCGCGGATGACCGATGGTCTCCCCTACGAAACCATTATAAATTAAGGATTACTTGCTTGCCTCTTCGATAGCAACAGCAACCGCAACGGTCATACCGACCATGGGGTTGTTACCTGCGCCGATAAGTCCCATCATCTCTACGTGTGCGGGAACGGAGGAGGAGCCTGCGAACTGTGCGTCGGAGTGCATTCTTCCCATTGTGTCCGTCATACCGTAGCTGGAGGGGCCTGCAGCCATGTTATCGGGGTGAAGTGTACGGCCTGTTCCGCCGCCCGATGCAACAGAGAAGTAGCTTACGCCGTTCTCAACTGCCCACTTCTTATATGTTCCTGCAACGGGATGCTGGAAGCGTGTGGGGTTGGTGGAGTTACCTGTAATGGAAACGCCAACGTTCTCAAGCTTCATGATAGCAACGCCCTCGGGAACGTTGTCAGAGCCGTAGCATCTTACGTCTGCTCTGGGACCCTTGGAGAAGGGAACCTCGCGAACGATAGTAACTTCCTCTGTGTAGGGATCAAACTTTGTCTCTACGTATGTGAAGCCGTTGATTCTGGAAATTATGTAAGCTGCGTCCTTACCAAGACCGTTGAGGATAACGCGGAGGGGCTTTACGCGAACCTTGTTTGCGTTAAGTGCGATCTTGATCGCGCCCTCTGCAGCCGCAAAGGACTCGTGGCCGGCGAGGAAGCAGAAGCACTCTGTCTCCTCGGAAAGAAGCATCTTGCCGAGATTACCGTGGCCGAGACCAACCTTTCTGTTCTCTGCAACAGAACCGGGAATGCAGAAGGACTGAAGACCGATACCGATAGCGGCAGCGGCGTCAGCAGCCTTTGTGCAGCCCTTCTTGATTGCGATAGCTGCGCCTACTGTGTATGCCCACTTTGCGTTCTCAAAGCAGATGGGCTGTGTTTCCTCGACGATCTTGTAGGGATCGATGCCCTTAGCATCGCAGATCTCCTTGCACTCGTCGATGGAGTTGATACCGAATTCCTTAAGAGCGGCGAGTATTTTCGCTTCTCTTCTTTCGTAACCTTCAAACTTAGCCATTATACTCTACCTCCTTAATTATTCCTTGCGGGGATCAATGTACTTTGCAGCGTCATTGAATCTACCGTATGTACCCTTAGCCTTCTCATATGCCTCGTTGGGCTCCATGCCCTTCTTGATCATATCGGTCATCTTGCCGAGGGATACGAACTCATAACCGATAACCTCGTTGTTCTCGTCAAGAGCCATTCTTGTGCAGTAGCCCTCTGTCATCTCAAGGTATCTTACGCCCTTTTCCTTGGTGGCGTACATTGTACCTACCATGCTTCGCTCACCCTTACCGAGGTCTTCCATACCAGCGCCGATTACAAGGCCGCCCTCAGAGAATGCGGACTGGCTTCTTCCGTAAACGATCTGGAGGAAGAGCTCACGCATTGCTGTATTGATAGCGTCGCAAACGAGGTCTGTGTTAAGCGCCTCAAGAATTGTCTTGCCGGGGAGGATCTCTGCCGCCATTGCTGCAGAGTGAGTCATACCGGAGCATCCGATAGTCTCAACCAATGCTTCCTCAATGATACCGTTCTTAACGTTAAGAGAAAGCTTACAAGCGCCCTGCTGAGGTGCGCACCAGCCTACACCGTGTGTGTATGCGGAAATGTCTGTAATCTGCTTTGCCTGAACCCACTTGCCCTCTTCCGGGATAGGAGCGGGACCGTGATCGCAACCCTTTTGAACCTTGCACATGTGCTGAACTTCGAGGCTCTGTGCATAAGGAAATTCACTTACGTTCATGTTTTATTTCTCCTTTTGAAGTTGATCTCAGACCGGCTAAAATTTCCCAAATGCGTCAGTTGCTATATGCAGGCAAGCCTGCATGGCGAGTTTGCTTCGCAACCTATTCGCCCTCGAGTGCAGCTTGACGTAGGGAACTACGTCTGCGCTTTGCCCTCTCCGGTGCGCCTTGCCTTTGAAAATTTCATCTCGGTCTTTTGTTTGTACTATTTAGTATTTGCTTCACCGTCGAGGAACGGACTATGGATTTAATCATTATTCCACACGATTGTGAAGTTTCTTTGCCTACTTTCTTTTCAAAGAAAGTAGGGAGCTTACTTAATGATCTCGCCGTAAACCTCGCCGAATGCGCAAGCTGCGTTGCACTCGTCGGTATCGATATGCATAGCGAAGGCGTACGCGTCGGAAACGCGGCAAACTACGTCGTCAAAGATAGTAGTTCTGTCGCTGTCGATCTTAACCTTAACGATCTGCTTATCTGCGATACCCATCTCGTTTGCGGTAGCGGTATCAAAGTGAATATGGCGCTTTGCGATGATGCAGCCCTCGGAAATATCAAACTCACCCGCGGGGCCTACCATTTTAACACCGGGAGTGCCTGCAACGTCACCGGATTCACGAACCGGAACGGCCTTAAGACCGAGAACGCGCGCATCGGTAAAGGAAAGCTCTACCTGATTTGCCTTTCTCGTAGGACCGAGAACCGAAAGCATAAGCTCGCCCTTAGGACCAACGACCTTGATCTTATCGTTAGCTGCAGCGAACTGATCGGGCTGGGAGAGCATCTTCTTGGGCTCGAGCTTTGCGCCCTCACCGTAAAGAGCCGCAACAGCCTCATCTGTCAAGTGAATGTGTCTTGCGCTTGTTTCAACAAGAACCTTTTTTGACATAGTTGTTACCTCACTTTATATTGTTTTTTTAAATTTTTTCGTCAACAGGGCATAGTTACCCCATTCGGATACATTATATCACTTTTTTCGTGCTTTGTAAAGATTATTTTTGAATAAATGTATAAGATTAGATGCAATTTTTCTTGGCAATACTTATAAACAACGAAGTTCGTGGAGAAAAATATGGATAACGAGAAAAGAGATACAAAAAAAGAGGAGAATATTGACAAGATAGAGGAGATAAGCGAGAGCGGCGGCATAACCGCAAGGGGCGGGGGAGTGAACATTCACTGCCTTTCTATCATAGGCCAGATAGAGGGGCACTACATGCTGCCTGAGGGGCAAAAGGCTACGAAATACGAGCATATAATCCCGATGCTTGTATCTGTCGAGCAGGACGAGGAGATAGACGGGCTTTTAGTCCTTCTCAACACGATGGGCGGTGACGTTGAGGCGGGGCTGGCGATTGCAGAGGTCATCGCATCAATGACAAAGCCTACTGTGTCGGTGGTGCTTGGCGGCGGTCACTCGATAGGCGTGCCGCTTGCGGTGTCGGGCAAGCGCTCCTTTATCGTGCCGAGCGCGACTATGATGATACATCCCGTCAGAATGAACGGGCTTGTCGTCGGTGTTCCGCAGAGCTTTACCTATTTTAAGGAAATGCAGAGGCGGATTGTTGATTTTATCTGCACACACAGCAGGGCAAATCCAAACAAGATCGAGGAGCTTATGATGCGCCCCGACATGCTTGCTACCGACGTTGGCTCAATAATTGAGGGCAGAGAAGCGGTGGAATACGGTATAATCGACGAGGTGGGCGGGCTTGACCGCGCGCTGGAGTGTTTGCGAGAGATGATAAAGGAGCAATCAAGCAAATGATACAAAAACGGCAGAGGAGTGCATCCTCTGCCGTGTGTTTTTGTTTTTATTCTTCTATTTTGGGTTCGTTCTTCTTTGCGAAATGCTCGCGTGTGGTCTTTACGACTACGCCTGAAAGGGCGATGAGCGCGATGAGGTTAGGAACTGCCATAAGCGCATTGAAACAGTCTGTTATCTTCCAAACGATGCTAAGCTCTGCTACCGAACCTATGAATACGAAAATAACGTATACAGCTCTATATGCAAGAACTGCCGCGCGTCTGTGCTTGGGGAAGACATAGCCTGCGCAAACCTCGCCGTAGTAAGCCCATCCGAGAATCGTTGAGAGTGCGAAGAACACGGTTGCAACGGAAATAATGATCGTTCCAACGTAGGGCAATGCCTCGCCAAATGCGGCACTGCTAAGAGATGCACCGTTAACCTGTACAGCGCTCTCTCCAAACGCAAGAAACTCACCCGCGGATTGTGTATAAACGTTGGATGTCAGAACCACGAGAGCGGACATCGTGCAGATGATGATCGTGGTAAAGAACACTTCAAACACGCCCCAGAAGCCTTGCTTTGCGGGATCCTTTGTGCTGGATGCCGCGTGCGCGATAGGTGCGCTACCGAGACCTGCCTCATTTGAGAATACTCCGCGATTGACACCTGTCCTCATTGCCGAGAGAATGCTGTAACCTGCAACTCCGCCGAACGCCGCCTTGAAGTTGAATGCCTCTCTGAATATAAGAGCGAATGCCTCGGGGATCTTTTCTGCGTTAAATATGAGAGCCACGATTGCGGAAATAATAAACAGGACCGCCATAACGGGAACGAGCTTCTCGTTGATGGATGCGATTCTCTTTACTCCACCGAGGATTACTACTGCAACGATGATTGTGAGGATGATACCGGTTATCCACGTTGCAACGCCGAAGTTCTTATTGAAAACGTCGGATATCGAGTTTGACTGTGTTGCGTTACCCGTACCGATACAAGCGATCATTGCAAAGATTGCAAACATTGTCGCAAGCCAGCCCCACTTTTTGCCAAGGCCGTTCTTGATGTAGTACATCGGGCCGCCCATGTATGCGCCTTCCTCGTTTGTTTCTCTATACTTAAGAGAGAGAACTATCTCGGAATATTTTGTGACCATACCGAGGAGCGCGCTGACCCACATCCAGAAAACCGCACCGGGTCCGCCGATGACGAGAGCGGTTGCGATACCTGCGATGCTACCCGTGCCGATAGTTCCTGCCAAAGCGGTTGTTACCGCCTGGAAGGGGCTGACGCTTCCTGCCTCCTTCTTGTGAAGGTTCTTGTCGAAGAGCGTTCCGATTGTGTTTTTCATTGTGTAGCCGAAGCGACGGAACTGCAAAAATCCTGATTTGATCGAAAGGAAAAGGCCGCCTGCAATCAAAAGCACCATCATTGCGATGCTGAGAATGTTGCTATAAACAAAGTTAAGGCCGCTTTCCATTAATGCAATTATCTGATCCAAAGATTTATCTCCTTGTGTTTTAGATTATGCGATCCCGAGGTGCAAATTTTTATCAAATTCGACTCCGCGCGACGACACCGGATAAAATTATATCATATTAATATAAATATATCAAGAGGAATTTTCATTTTAAAGAAAAAAGTGTCAAAATTTACAAAAAGACGCGCCAATTTAGCTATATATATAACAAATATGAAGAAAATATCCGCCAAAAACACAAAAAAGGCACGGTTATTCACCGTGCCTGTGTTATCAAGCGTTGATTGTTGAGGCCTACACACTCGCCTTTTCGGTCTTGCGGACCTCGTTTAGTCTGTCAAGGAAGCAGACCCATTTTACGGTTGAATTGGGTTCTGCGGGCGTGACGTAAACGAGCTTGTTGTTTATGTATATATCAAAGTGGTCGCCGGGGGATACGGGAAAGGCGCCAATCTTTTCGGGCTGTATACTGAATTCTATCGGCTCGCCGTGGAGCGTTCCCGAAATCTTGAATATATCCTTGTCCATATAGACCTCGCCCTCGCCCGCGTTTGAGTCCATAAAGCCGTCCTTTCCGCAGCAGCCGAGGATCGCCTTAGTGGAAAGGAATTCGGTCTCTACGTCTATGGTGCTTTGCTGCCACTCGAACCACTCGTTTACGCGCTCAAATGGAGCATTGTGAAGACGGTAGAAGGAGTCGAGGGTGGCGTCAAGTCCGCACTCGCAGCGGATATGGCCCTCTGACGCCGTGATAGTGCCTTCCTTAAGACATTTGGGGCACTTGAAGAGTATTCTGTCAACGCCGCGGGATATATCCTTGCTCTTGTATTCCACGCCTGCCATTGCAAGCTCGTCGTCGTTTTCTATTGCCCTCGCGGTGATCTCGCGTATCTCGTCCACGCTCGCCTTGGCGACCTCGTCGGCGGTGAGCAGGCGCTTTACGCTTGAGTGTATTTTGCCCTGTCTGCTGTCGCCCTTGTCGCGCCATTTCGGAAATGTGAGGTATGCGCCCTCTGCCTTCCATGCGTAAAGGTCAACGCCAAGTCTTTTGATAAGCTCTGCCGTTCCGTCCGCTACGGGAAGCGTATGGCCGTAGCAGGAAAGTCTGCCTTCGGCGAAGATCACAAGCACCGCGCCCTCCTTCTTTGCTCTCATCACATTTCTGATGGTGGAGATATCCGCGCAGAACATCTTCTTCGTTATAACGTGCATGAGCTTTAAGAGCCTTGCGGTGGATGGGATACGTGTAAAATGCTCGCTGACTATGTAGGTCGGGCGCACGGGGTAGAGCGTCATACCCGAGATCATGTGGTCCTCGTCCGAGGTGTGTGTTGCCACGATGATTGCGGGGCCTTTGATGTCCTTTACTATTTCGTTATCGTAGGTTATTCCGTATTTCTTTGTGTACTTCGGCTTAAGATATGCGCATGCCGCAGCGTAGAAAATAGGATTGACCTTGCCTATACGCTTTTCCGACTTCTTTTTGGCGTTTTTGTTCTTATTCATAATGCATCTCACAGTAAGTTATTTGCGCTGTGCGCCTGTGGTTATTATAGCATTTTGGGGTGGGGTTGTCAATATGTTTTGCGGTTGTGTTGGAATGTTGTTCATAATATGAAATTTTCACCGCCGTGGGATAAGCGTTGGACTTGTGAGAACACCGCCCGAGTTCGGGCGCGGGCACTGCCCGCCCGCGAGTCTACGAGTTCAAGAAGCGGCTTGCGCAAAAGAAATAAGCCGATGGGAAATCCCATCGGCTTATTTCTGTGAGTAATCTAAAATTTTGATACCATTTCAAAATGGGTGCAAATTTTAGTGTTATGGGTGCATTTTCCTATTAGGCTTTGCCCCCATTTTCTATTTAAATTAAAATCACCTATCAAGTTTATTTATCAAATACAAAAATATAGTTTTGATCTGACCAAGTTGCAAAGGAAAAATCTTTTGCTATGTAGAAATCCTCAAACTGAAGCTCGCCATTATCCTTTGCTCGAAGCTGATAGCAGTCGTGCACCTCTCTGTCAATACGACCGCCCATGACTTCTTTTTCCAAGTTAACAACAAAGGCATTGGGGTTCTCCTTCATATCGTCAAGATCGAACGCAAAACCTATTGTGTATCTCGACAGAACGAACGCGGTATTTTTATCTACATTAAGCCACTCACCGTTCACACACGTATAAACACCTTCAGGTAAAACATATGTGTTGTCGTCCCAGAAATACTTAAGTTCGCTGGTAGAAGTGAAGGTAACTGTATCACCAACCTGCGTTACCTTTGCACATACTTGAGTGGATTCTGTGTTGTAATTGTAGAGACTGTTTATAGTATAGCTCTTACTCTTAGTCTGAAGAGTTTCAATAATAGTAGCAACCTCTTCATTGCTCATATCAGATGTGTTTTCTCTTACTTTTGAAACAGCACCGCCGATAGCTCCAATGACAATCATGGCAACAATGACGATAACTGAAAGCAAAGCCTCTTTACGGGGCGACGATACGATAGTGCCCTTTTCACCGAGCTTTTTTTCTAATCTTAAGTGCTTAATAAGTCTTACAACAATTTCGGCAGGCACGAGATAAAAAGCAACCACTGCAACTAAAAGCGCTACCGCGCACTTCATAAACGGACCGACTAAAACAGAATCAATTTTGCTTACGTCTCTTTTGTTTCCATACTGATCAATCTCGTACTCCTTGTATTGAAAATCGAATAAGGAACCAAATCCCGAGAACCAAAATTTGAGAATGAGAGGTCCGCACCAAGTTACAATAAGAGCGAGCATTGGAATGCTTCCCAAGGGACCCGCGCCAAATGCATTAAGCACAATGCTTAAGGCGGCCCCCACCAAACCTATGAAGAATAGAAGAAACCTTTTCTTGAAGGCGTCAAGGTTATCTTCCAACTTGTAGCGCACGTCCGCAAGATGCTGATCTTCTTTGTAGTCAATTGTGTCTTCCATTGTTTTTCCTCCTGAAAATGAAATAAAAAATGCGGCAACCGAAGTTAACCGCATCGAAAAACGCAAACTCCGATTGTCGCTACACAAACTGAAGATAGAATTAGAGTATCTCTACCATAATCACTTCGTGGAATTTGCGATTTTACCAAATTCATAAAAGTAATTATGGCGAAAAAAGGGTATAATTATCCCATAAAAGAAAAAAATACCGCCAATTCTAACTATTCAGTTTGTGTAGCATACTCATTATACACCTTTTAAATAAATATTTCAATAGTTTTTGGACAGAAAAAGAGAAGAATTTATAAAAAGATATAAATTGAACGATACCCCATAAATTGAACGAAAGGGGTATAAAATGAACGATTTACATTTTACAAATAAAAACAAAAAGGCTTGCAAGGACGAAGCTATCCTTACAAACCATACAGATTTAATGAAATCCTGCTTTGCAGGATGAAATCCAAACAAGTTTGGATGAAATCTTCGGCGTGCCGCCACAGATGAAATCAAATCCGCCACTTTTGAACCTTGCGAGGCAAGATTTCATCACAAAGTGATTTCATCCACGAAGTGGATTTATTCCGCAGAAGGCGGATTTAGTTGAAAAAGACTCAAGATTGTATCCAATCCCGAGTCTTTTTCTGGTGCGGAAGACGGGACTTGAACCCGTACAGTGTGAACTACACGCCCCTCAAACGTGCGCGTCTGCCAGTTCCGCCACTTCCGCATATAAAACACCTTTATTTTGTTACTCGAAGAAGGTCTCCGAGGGTTCTTTCGGCATCTCTGCCGCGAACATTTGATATTATACACTACAAAGTGCGGTTTGTCAATACCTTTTTGCAAAAAAAATAAAAATATTTTTTGTGGCTTTTTCTTGTGCACAAAAGTGAACACCCTCGACCTTTTTTTGGCGGTAGAGGGTGTTCGCGGACATACTTAGTCAACTATTCTGAATCCTGCGGTTTCGGTAACCGGGAGCGCGAATACTATCGGATGCGCGCCGTCTGCGTAGGTATAACCGGCGATCGCCTTCATAATATCGGATCTGATCTCCTTTTTCGCGACTATGTACGTGATCTCCTTTTCATCGGAGATCGCCATTCCGAAGAATTTGTCGGTTCCCGCCGATGCGGTGCCCTTGGCCTTTACTATTGTGCCGCCGCGCGCGCCCGCTTCGCGAGCCGCGTTCATTATCTCGTCGCTGTGGCCCTTGGCGCAAATCGAAACTATAAGCTCCATATCTATTTTCCTTTCGTCACTTGTGTTTTGAATGTTTTCCTCGTCTGCACCCTTGAGTATGTGATCAAGTACACGTCTTGATGCGAGTGCCGAGAGGGGAATCGCCATTGCTATTCCTCTGTCCGGGCGGTCTATTTCCATTTCGCGGACAAGTCCACGCTTAAGCTCTGCGAGCTTATTGTGCGGGACGAGTGACTGCATCAGCATCTTCTCGCTCTTTTCAAGTCCGAGGAGTCCGAGCGTCTTTGAGTTAGCCGCGCCCTGACATATAGAGCTGTATATAGGAGCCGCGCCGTGTGAGCGGTAGAATTCCGAAAATTCATTCTCGTCGGTCTTTTTGACAATCGTCATAAAGAGATATATGTTTTGCATATTTCGTGGCTCCTTTCTTTAAACGTTAATAAAGTCAAATGAGAATTCTATGATTTCAACTCCGCTGCTCTTGATCTCATTTGGAAGTCCGACAAGCTCGATGACCTCGTCGTCCGCCTCTGCAACGGTATCTGCGGCAGCTGTCTTATTGAGCTTAAGCTTATACATGACACCCGCTATCTGGATCGATACGGGGGGAGCCATTGCGATAAGTGCGATCGTTCCGAATGCATCTATCATTACGCGGTCTGCCGCGCCTCTCACCTCGCAGAGTCCGATGGCGAGGGGAAGCATGAAGGTTGCCGCCATTACACCTGAGGCAACTCCGCCTGCGTCAAACGCGATAGATGTGAAGAGTCCGGGGCAAACAAAGGACAACGCGACGGCTATCGCATAGCCTATGATCAGGAAGGGCAGGATCGGAATGCCCGTAAGCGCGCGAAGCATTGCTATACCCGATGCCACGGCAACTCCAAGCGCCATAGCCATTGGAATGACCTTGGGCGGTATCGCTCCCGACGTAGCTTCCTCTACCTGCTTATTAAGCACTCCCACCGCGGGCTCTGCGTACGTCATGCAGAAGCCTATGATCATTCCTACGGGAATGATTATCCAGGCGAATGCTCCCATACTTCCAAACGAGCTGCCAAGATAGCTGCCAACGGGCATAAAGCCTACGTTTACACCCACAAGGAAGAGGATCATTCCCACAAATACATATCCCGCACCGATGGCGATCTGCGCCATTTCTCGCTTGTGCACGCGCACTGTGAGGAACTGATAAATTATGAAAAATGCGATAATGGGAAGAAGTCCCATAAGCACGTCGCCGACGATGTCGGGGATCGCGGAAACAAAGGATATTCCCATTTCCTGCGAGTTCTCAAAGCTTGGAACAGAGTGTGGGGTGTAGAAAATTTTTTCAAATCCGCCCGCAAGCCCCATTACAAGCACCGAAATTATAGGACCTATAGAGCATATCGACATAAGGCCGAATGCTGAGTCGTCCTCGTTTTGCGAGGATATTGCCGCGATACCTGCGCCGATGGACATTACGAAGGGAACAGACATAGCGCCCGTGGTAACTCCGCCCGCGTCAAATGCAATTGCCAAGAATTTGGGGTCGACAAGGTAGGAGATCATTGCAAGGACGATAATGATTCCGTATCCGATAACGAGTATGTATCTGAATTTAACGTTGAAGATTATTCGCATGACCGCAACGACAAGGAAAAATCCAAGTCCCGCCGCGACGGCTAAAATGAATGCGAATTTCTGATCGCCCGTGTATCCCGCCAGAACGTGGAGGTCGGGCTCACTTATGGTAATAAGCACGCCTACGATAAGCGAAATTATCGCGATTATCGGAATGTTTCTTGATTTTGTGAGATTGGCGCCTATATGTCCGCCGATGCGCTCCATTGAAAGCTCGGCGCCAAGGGAAAAGAGTCCCAGGCCGACGATAAGCATACATGTACCGACTACAAAAGCAAGGAAGATTCCGTTCGGCAGGGGGCATATCGTAAATGACAGAAGAAGAATGATCAGCGCTATCGGCAATACCGAGGCGCAGGATTCCTTTATCTTTTCTATCAGTGTCTCAAGCCGTTTTTTTCTCATTGAAATCTCCTGATTGCAAATTTACTCATTTTAATTATACAGTATTTAGGTTCAAATTATATTACCCTCCAAAGAATAAACCGTGAAAACTTTGTTAATATCGGGATAAATCCTCAACAAAGAGCGAAAAGAGTGTTCTATTGGTCTGAAAACGCTTGACAAATAAGGAAAAAGGTGATAAAATTATTTAATCAATCAAATTTATCAGCTTCGTGCAAGCCATGCACGAGAAGGAGAGTAAAAAATGAAAAACACAGAAAAGACAATGGACAAAATCGTAGCCCTTTGCAAGGGCAGAGGCTTTATCTTCGCGGGAAGCGAGATTTACGGCGGACTTGCGAACACATGGGACTACGGCCCCCTCGGCGTTGAGCTTAAAAACAACGTTAAGAAGGCTTGGTGGAAGAAATTTGTCCAGGAGAACAAATATAACGTCGGACTTGATGCCGCTATCCTTATGAACCCCCAGACATGGGTTGCATCGGGTCACCTTGCGGGCTTCTCGGATCCTCTTATGGACTGCCGCGAGTGCCACGAGAGATTCCGCGCGGACAAGCTTATCGAGGATTGGTGCGCGGAAACAGGCTTTGAGCTTCCAAAGCCCATCGACGCGTTTTCACACGCGGAGATGAAGGAGTTTGTCGAAGAGCACAACATTCCTTGTCCCACATGTAAGAAGCACAACTTTACAGATATCCGTCAGTTCAACCTTATGTTCAAGACCTTCCAGGGAGTAACAGAGGACGCAAAGAACACGGTTTACCTTCGTCCCGAGACTGCGCAGGGAATTTTCACAAACTTCGTAAACGTTCAGAGAACAACAAGAAAGAAGATGCCCTTCGGTATCGCGCAGATCGGTAAGTCCTTCCGTAACGAGATCACTCCCGGTAACTTCATTTTCCGTGTGCGTGAGTTCGAGCAGATGGAGCTTGAGTTCTTCTGCAAGCCCGGCACCGACCTTGAGTGGTTCCAGTATTGGAGAAACTTCTGCCATCAGTGGCTCCTTTCCATCGGTCTTAAGGACGAGAACCTCAGACTCCGCGACCACGATCCCGAGGAGCTTTGCTTCTACTCCAAGGCGACAACCGACTTTGAGTTCCTATTCCCGTTTGGATGGGGCGAGCTCTGGGGTGTTGCCGACAGAACAGACTACGACCTTACACAGCATCAGAACACCTCGGGTAAGGATCTTTCTTACTTTGATCCCGAGACCAACGAAAGATACATTCCTTACGTGGTTGAGCCCTCTCTCGGTGTTGAGAGAAGCGTGCTTGCGGTTCTTTGCGACGCGTACGATGAAGAAGTTATCGACGCAGAGAAGAACGATGTAAGAACGGTTATGCACTTCCATCCCGCGCTCGCTCCAATCAAGGCTGCGATCCTTCCTCTCTCCAAGAAGCTTTCCGACAAGGCAAGCGAGATCTACGTTGAGCTTTCCAAGTACTTCAACGTTGACTTTGACGAGGCAGGCTCTATCGGTAAGAGATACCGCCGCCAGGACGAGATCGGTACACCTCTTTGCATTACCTATGACTTTGAGTCCGAGAGCGACGGCTGCGTAACCATTCGCGACAGAGATACGATGGAGCAGGTAAGACTTCCCATCGGCGAGCTTCGCACATACATTGAAAAGAAGATTGAATTCTGATTCGATATTCAGATGCAAAAGGGAGAGGCAATTTCGCCTCTCCCTTGAATTTTTCATTTGTCACAAAGCAGAAAAAGACGGAGGCATAACCTCCGTCTTTTTCTGTTATCCAAAATTTACAACAGAAATGAATGATGTGTTTGCGTAAGAACCGTAGATTAAATTACTTAATCTCAACAGTTGCGCCTGCCTCTTCGAGAGCAGCCTTGATCTTCTCTGCCTCGTCCTTAGCAACGCCTTCCTTAACAGCCTTGGGGCAACCCTCAACCATGTCCTTAGCTTCCTTAAGTCCGAGACCGGTGATCTCGCGAACAGCCTTGATAACGTTGAGCTTCTTGTCGCCGAAGCCTGTGAGAACTACGTCAAACTCAGTCTTCTCCTCAACAGCGGGAGCAGCTGCGCCTGCTACTGCAACAACGCCTACGGGAGCTGCTGCGGATACGCCAAACTCTTCCTCAACTGCCTTTACGAGGTCAGCGAGCTCGAGAATTGTAAGTGTCTTGATTTCTTCAAGAATATTTGTGATCTTTTCGGATGCCATTTTAAATTACCTCCTGAATTTGGAAATATAGATTAGATTTGTGTTTGTACGACTTGTAGTCGATTATTCTGCAGCGGGTGCTTCTGCTTCTGCAGGAGCTTCCTCTGCGGGTGCTGCTTCTCCATCCTTGTCGATGATAGCCTGGAGAGCATAAGCAAAGTTGTAGATAGGAGACTTGATAGAGCCGAGGAACTTTGCGATGAGAACTTCCTTGGAAGGAATGTCTGCAAGTGCGTTAACACCTGTCGCGTCCATTACCTCACCGTCGCAATAGCCTGCGAGAATCTCAAAGGACTCGATCTTAGATGCGTATTCCTTGAGGATCTTTGCAGGAGCGATCGGATCTTCAGGCGTGCTGATAGCGATAGCTGTCATACCGTTGAGGTACTGCTTCATATCGCCGTAGCCGCACATTTCGCATGCTCTTCCTGTGAGGGTGTTCTTCATAACTACGTACTTAACACCTGCTTCACGGAGAGCCTTACGGAGTGCTGTGTCATTCTCAACGGTGATACCCTGATAATTGACAACTACACCGGCGGCGCTTGCCTTAATCTGCTCTGCGGGGTCTGCAACTACCTGTTTTTTCTGTTCGAGTATTGCATTACTAGGCATTTGATTTAACCTCCCGTGTTAAAGAATTAAAAAAACTTTCTTCCCGACGGCTCGACACTCTGAACCGGGAAAGAAAGCACACAAAAAGCCTTTCGGCAAGTATTTGATTTAACTTTCTCCTCGGCAGGGTGGCTTGCGCTTTTACGGGAACCTGCTGTCTTTGGATAATGCCGACTATGTCGGCTGACTTTGGTATTATACAACATAAAAAAGGTTTTGTCAATAGGTTTTTGAAAAGTTTTTTGAAAATATTTTGATAGGTGTTACTTTCCTGTCAGCAGCAACAGGAAAGTAACCAAAGGGAATGCCGCTCAAGGTGGAGGAGTGCTTAAAAATCGACGGCGTTGACGCCGATTTTACGCAATCTCCTCCCCCTTAAGAATCCCCCACCTCTGCTCGCCTCTGGCGAGAACGGTGAAGTGTGTTTTAAGGATATCGTCTTTGAAATGCCGGAGGTGGCACTGTACAGTGGGGTGAATAGGAAAACAAAACGGCGACCTTGTTGGTCGCCGTTCTCTGCTTTTGCAAAATGAAATTTAAAATTTGTTGTTCTTTATTATGTTTTCCGCCAGTTTTACCAGCTTTTCGCGGATCCACATGGGCTCGACAATTTTAAAGTCGGAGCGGAGTGTGATAAGCACGCTCAAAAACTGCTCCACGTTATGGAACTCGCATATGTACTTGTTTCGGGGCTCTCTTGAAATGATGAAGTTCTTTAAGGAAAGCACCGAGAGCTTGTCCGCAATCTCAATGGTTGCGGTGTAGGGTATCTGCATCTGCACGAAGGTGTTCTCGGCCTGGAGTGATGCGCCCGCCATGTTGTCCGCAAGCTCGGACAGAGAATCGTCGTTGTCGCTTGACATAACGAGGGGGAGAGAATACTGCTCGGTATAATAATAGCCCTTGTGCTCGAGGCTGTACTCAAGCGGTGCTCCGAGCTTTTTCTTAAGGTAGTCTACGTCGCGCTGCGCCTGACGGTGGGATATATTGAAACGCTCGGCAAGTCGCATAGCGTTAGGGTAGTAGAGATTTGCTGTTTTTTTGTGAAGCCATTGTATCCTTGTGTTCGCAGAACTTTGGGATGAGGTTTTCATTTTTTGCAAATTCCTTTCATTTTATTATATATTACGTATTGATCTCGACATCGCTGTTTGGCAGGGAAAGGGAAATTGATATGATCTCTGCTATAGAGTTGACCGCGTAGCATGCGTAGAAAACGCTCAGCACGAGATATATCTCCGGGAAAAGGTTGAATCCGCGGGCGAATACCGTGAACGTCAATCCCGCGCAGATAAGGCAGAGCGAGGATGCGACGGATTTCAGGGAAATAAACCATGCCGCGTTGATACGATCAAGAGTTGCTCTTGCGTCGGCGATGGTGCCGAGGATGAGCGCGACGCCGCCAAACTGGGCCGCGAGCTTGAACGGACTGTTCAGCTCTATTTCAAAGTCGAGATACAAGAGTCCTATTATAGCTGTGCCGAGCGCGAACACTCCGATGGCGCAGAGTATCTTGAACACCTCTTTGCTATTGAGCATTTGGAGAATGAAGAAGACGGCCGCTGCAATTGAGAGGAGCAAGATCGCGTCTCCCCATTTTCCCAGATCGTTCATCAGGGTGTGGTATGCAAGATAAACCGAAGCTGCAAGCGGGAGAAGCGAGCCCCAGCTTGTTCTTGATACAGAATTGCCCACATTTTTGCGCGAGAGGAATATAGCGCAGATAAGGGGGATCAGCACCGCTGCAGCGGCGGTTACCGTGAGCGCGACGTCTGAGGGCTTAGTGAGATATTTGGTATTTATATCGCAACCGAGCGCTATTATTGCGGCGATAACTCCCGCTACTATTGGAAGCGCGGAGCAAATTATACCTATCGCCATACGCGCGGTTTTGCTTATCATGGGCATCGGTGTCGGGGCATCTTCGATGATTTCCGGCTGCTCCGGCTCTGCGGCGTCGGCATCGATTTCAGGCTCGCACTGTTGTGCGATCTGCTCACTGTCCGCTTCTGTCTGTTCTGTTGTTTCAAGTGTTAGATCATCCGTTTCTGTGATCCGGTCGAACGTCTGATCTGTCGGCTGATCCTGATTCGGCTCGTTCTCTCTGATCTCTGACAAATCCATATTGCCCCTCCTTTATCCGAATATTTGTGTAAAAATACACATTCCTACAACTATTATACTACCAAATTGTTAACGGCAAATAGACAAAACAAACAATTTGCCGAAAATTTAAGCAAATAAGCGTAAAAGATTGGTGCGCGAGGGAGCATTTCGGGGAGGGAAAATGCATGCAAAGTCTTCCTTTTATTATATATTTATTGCATGCGGGGCTTTTGGGGGCGTTTTTATGCGGCGAGATATGCGGTCGGGGGCAGAGGTCGGCGGGTTTATTGCGTTGGTTAAAATGCACAAAAAGCTTGCCGAAACCTTGTTGAAAATTTTGTTATATTTTTTATTATATATTGAAAAATTTTTCTTGACAAATGGCGATAAATATAGTATAATTATCTCTGCTTGATATGCGATGAAGCGAGAGGTTGCTCTTAAGGGGACGCTCTTAAGAGGTAATTTTCGTGGAGTATGTCCGTATGAACGGGCGACGTAGTCTTTCATACACACACTAAGCAACATGCGGCATAGTGGTGCTTGAGTGTTCAAAACCCTTGTATTTACTCGGAATTTGTCTGTCAGATGCTGATGCGGGCAAGGTCCGTATTTTAATGTAAGGGGGTAGGAACACGCGGCACGGTGTACGAGAGCGCGCCCCACTTTAAAAGGCTTTTGAAATTTCCGCAAGAGCCCAATTTTGAAAGGAGGCACAATTCAATGGCAGTTAATGAGAAGATCAGAGTTCGTCTTAAGAGCTACGACCACACCCTTGTTGATGCAGCTGCAGAGAAGATTGTTACCGTTGCTAAAGCAAACGGTTCTGAGGTTTCGGGTCCTATTCCGCTTCCCACAGAGAGAGAGATCGTTACAATTCTCCGCGCAGTTCACAAGTACAAGGATGCTCGTGAGCAGTTCGAGATGAGAACTCACAAGAGACTTATCGACATCGTAAAGCCCAATCAGAAGACGATTGACGCTCTTATGAATGTTGAGCTCCCCGCAGGCGTTGAGATCGAGGTTAAGATCTAAACCCTACATTATTAATAACTTATCAAGCAATGCGGGAAACCGCAAACAAAGACAACAGCCGGCGGCTGAAGGTCAAGCGGACCGAAAGGAACGCGCGACAGACGCTGTGACGGTAACTTTGTAAGTCATGTTGGGCGGAGAATTCCGACTCAACCAATAATTTACAGGAGGAAAACAAAAATGAAAAAGGGAATTATCGGTAAGAAAATCGGTATGACTCAGATCTTCGATGAAAAGGGCAATGTCATCCCTGTAACAGTCATCGAAGCAGGTCCCTGTGTAGTAGCACAGAAGAAGACCGCAGAAAAAGACGGTTATGACGCCGTTCAGCTTGGTTTCCAGGATGCAAAGGAAAAGCACCTGACAAAGGCTGAGAAAGGTCGCTTTGAGAAGGCAGGAGTTGCTCTTAAGAGACACCTTAAGGAATTCCGTCTTGATGATTGCAGCGCAATAAACGTTGGCGACGTCATTACAGCCGATACCTTCGCCGCAGGCGACAAGGTCGACGTAACAGGTATGACAAAGGGCCGCGGATTTACAGGCTGTGTTAAGAGATGGAACCACAGAATACTCCGCATGACTCACGGTACAGGTCCTATCCACCGTCAGCCCGGTTCTATGGGTGTTATCGACCCCGCTAGAATCTTCAAGAACAAGAAGATGCCCGGTCAGTACGGTAATGAGCAGGTTACAGTACAGAATTTGAAAGTTGTAAAGATCGACGCAGAGAAGAACCTCATCGCAGTTAAGGGCGCAGTTCCCGGTGCGAAGGACGGAATCCTCTTCATCCGCGACTCGGTCAAAGCATAATCGGAAGGAGGAAATAAACAATGCCCGCAATTAAAGTTGTAAATATGTCCGGCGCAGAAGTCGGCACAATGGAGCTTTCGGATGTTCTTTTCGGAGCTGAAGTAAACGGTGCAGTCCTCCACGCTGCAGTAAGAGCTTACCTTCTCAATCAGAGACAGGGTACACAGTCCACTCTTACTCGTTCCGAGGTTTCCGGTGGCGGTAGAAAGCCCTGGAGACAGAAGGGTACAGGTCGCGCACGTCAGGGCTCGACACGTTCTCCTCAGTGGACACACGGTGGTATCGCTCTTGGTCCTAAGCCCAGAAGCTACCGCACAAATCTCAACAAGAAGACAAAGAGACTTGCTCTTATCAGTGCTCTCACAGATAAGTTCAACAACGGTAAGCTCATTATCGTTGATGACATCAAGCTCGAGTCTTACAAGACAAAGACCATGGTTGACATGTTCAAGGCACTCTCCGCTGAGAGAAAGCCCCTCGTTGTTCTTCCTGAGGTCGATCAGTTCGTAGTAAAGAGCTGCGCTAACATCCCCGGCGCTAAGACTTGCCTCTACAACACAATCAACGTATACGATATCTTGAATGCTGATACATTCATCACTACCGTTGCGGCAGTTAAAATGCTCGAGGAGGTATATGCATAATGAGAATGCTCGAAGACGTTATTATTAAGCCCGTAATCTCCGAGGCTTCCATGGATATGGCTGCTCAGAGAAAGTACGTTTTCAAGGTAGCTAAGACTGCTGATAAGGCTGAGATAGCTTCTGCAGTTGAGGCTATGTTCCCCGGCACTAAGGTTGAGGCCGTTAACACAATCAATATGAAGAGAAAGCCCAAGAGATACGGTGTGCACTTCGGTTACACAACCGCTTGGAAGAAGGCAATCGTTACTTTGACTGCTGACTCCAAGACCATCGAGTTCTTCGAAGGCATGAACTAAGAGGGAGGTCGAATAGAATGGCTACATTAAAGTATAAACCTACGACACCCGCGAGAAGACACATGTCCGTTCCGGTTTACAAGGACATCATCACTAAGGACACTCCCGAGAAGAGCCTTGTAGTAATCAAGAAGAAGCACGCGGGCCGTAACAGCTACGGACGTATCACAGTTCGCCACAGAGGAGGCGGAAACAAGGTTAAGTACAGAATCATCGACTTCAAGAGACTTTCTACAGTTCCCGCAGAGGTCGTTGCAATCGAGTACGACCCCAACAGAACAGCTTACATCGCTCTTCTTCAGAACGATGAGGGCGTAAAGAGCTACATCGTAGCTCCCGAAGGCCTTAAGGTAGGCGACAAGGTTTACTCCGGCGCAGATGCCGACATTAAGCCCGGTAACGCTCTCCCCTTGGCTAACATTCCTGTTGGTACTTTCATCAACAACATCGAAATTCACCCCGGTAAGGGCGGACAGCTCGTTCGTTCCGCAGGTACCATGGCTCAGCTCCTTTCCAAGGAAGCAAACGGCATGGCACAGGTAAGACTTCCTTCCGGTGAAGTTCGCTACGTTCCCCTTAACTGCAAGGCAGTTATCGGACAGATCGGCAACATCGACCACGACACTGTTAAGGTTGGTAAGGCCGGTAAGACAAGACACAAGGGCATTCGTCCTACAGTCCGCGGTTCCGTTATGAACCCCTGCGATCACCCCCACGGTGGTGGTGAAGGTAAGTCTCCCATCGGTCATGCTAATCCTATGACTCCTTGGGGTAAGCCTGCTCTCGGTCTTAAGACCAGAAACAAGAAGGCTCGCACAAACAAGTTCATCGTAAAACGCAGAAACGCTAAATAAGGAGGGAATATAAAATGAGCAGAAGCTTGAAAAAAGCGCCTTTCGTTGAAGAAAAGCTCTATACTCGTATATGTGCTATGAACGAAAAGGGCGAGAAGAAAGTTATTAAGACTTGGTCCCGTGCATCAACTATATTCCCGGAATTTGTCGGTCATACAGTTGCTGTTTACGACGGAAGAAAGCACGTTCCGGTTTATGTCGTTGAAGATATGGTAGGTCACAAGCTCGGTGAGTTTGCTCCTACAAGAACCTTCAAGGGTCACGCCGGTTCCAAGACATCCAACAACGGTAAGTAATCAGGAGGAAAGTAGAAAATGGAAGCAAAAGCATATCTTAAATATGCGAGAATTTCCCCTCGTAAGGTTAAGATCGTTCTCGACCTCATCAGAGGTAAGGATGCAGGAATGGCAATGGCTATCCTCAAGAACACCAACAAAGGTGCTTGCGAATACCTTATAAAGCTTTTGGGAAGTGCAATCGCAAATGCAGAAAATAATTTCCACATGGATTCTACAAAGCTCTACGTTTCCGAGTGCTTCGTAACACCCGGCCCCACGCTCAAGCGCATCATGCCTAGAGCTAAGGGAAGCGCAGACAGAATCCTTAAGAGAACCAGCCACGTTACTATCGTGGTTAAGGAAAGAGACTAAGAAAGGAGACAAGAGTAATGGGTCAGAAAGTTAATCCCCACGGCCTCAGAGTAGGCGTTATAAAGAACTGGGATTCAAGATGGTTCGCAAAAGACGAAGTTTTCGGCGACACTCTTGTATCCGACTACAACATCAGAAAGTATCTCAAGGGTGAGCTTCAGGACGCAGGCGTTCCGAAGATCGAGATCGAGCGTGACAGCCGTCGCGTAAGAGTATTCATCCACTGCGCTAAGCCCGGTATGGTTATCGGTAAGGGCGGAGTTGAGATCGAAAAGTATAAGGCAGAGCTCGAGAAGATGGTTCAGATGCCCGTTTCCCTCAACGTTGTTGAGGTAAGACAGCCCGACCTCGACGCACAGCTCGTAGCTGAGAGCGTTTGCGCTCAGCTCGAAAAGCGCGTTTCCTTCCGTCGTGCAATGAAGATGGCGATGAGAAACACTATGAGACTTGGTGCAAAGGGTATCAAGATCATGTGCTCCGGCCGTCTTGGCGGCGCAGAGATCGCAAGAAGCGAGACATACCACGAGGGTACAATCCCGCTTCAGACACTCAGAGCTGACATTGAGTACGGCTTCTGGGAGGCAAACACCACCTACGGTAAGATAGGTGTTAAGGTTTGGATCTACAGAGGTGAGGTCCTCAACGAAGTTAACCGTCCTGCACAGAACGGTGAACGCAGAGACCGCAGAGGCGACCGTAAGCCCTCCGGTGACAGACGCGACAACCGCAGAGGCGGCAACCGCCCTCAGGGTCGCGGAGACAGAGCTCCCAGAGCTGACAGAACACCCAGAGACGGAGGTGCTAAGTAATGTTAATGCCTAAAAGAGTAAAATTCCGCCGCGTACAGCGCGGAAGACTCAAGGGTAAGGCTAGCCGCGGTAACACAGTTACCCAGGGTAACTACGGCCTTATGGCACTTGAGCCCGCTTGGATCACAAGCAATCAGATCGAGGCAGCCCGTATCGCTATGACACGTTACATCAAGCGTGGCGGTAAGGTCTGGATCAAGATATTCCCCGACAAGCCTATCACAGAGAAGCCTGCTGAGACTCGAATGGGTTCCGGTAAGGGTTCGCCCGAATACTGGGTAGCTGTTGTTAAGCCCGGTCGTGTAATGTTCGAAATGGACGGCGTAAGTGAGGAGATCGCTCGCGAGGCTATGCGTCTTGCAAGCCACAAGCTCCCCATCAAGACAAAGTTCGTTAAAAAAGAAGAAGTAGAGGAGGCATAAGCTCATGAAAATAGCTGAAATTAGAAAAATGACAGTTGAAGAGCTCAACGCAAAGCTTGTTGAACTCAAGAAAGAGCTTTTCAACCTCCGTTTCCAGCACGCAGTAAATCAGCTTGAGAACCCTCACAAGATGACAGAGGTTAAGCATGATATCGCTCGCGTAATGACCGTTCTCAACGAGAAGAACGCATAAGGAGGCAGTCATGACAGAAGAAAGAACACTCAGAAAAGTCAGAGTCGGCATGGTTGTCAGCGACAAGATGGACAAGACAGTAGTCGTAGCTATCGAGGACAACGTAAAGCACCCCGTATACGGCAAGATCATCAAGCGCACACTTAAGGTTCACGCTCACGATGAGAGCAACGAGTGCGGTGTTGGCGACAAAGTTAGAATTATGGAAACAAGACCCCTCTCCAAGACAAAGAGATGGAGAGTTGTTGAAGTAATCGAAAAGGCAAAATAATTGAATTCGAATAGTAGGTACGTTGAAGCGTACGCGAAACAGTAGGAGGAAAAAACAATGATTCAGCAGCAATCACTTATGAAGGTTGCCGATAATACCGGCGCCAAAGAGTTGATGTGCATCCGTGTTCTCGGCGGAACAGGCCGCAGATACGGTAACATCGGTGATATCGTCGTTTGCTCTGTTAAGAAGGCAATTCCCGGCGGTATGGTTAAAAAAGGTGACGTAGTTAAGGCTGTTATCGTAAGAAGCGCAAAGGGTCTTAAGAGAGCCGACGGTTCTTACATCAAGTTCGATGTGAACCCAGCAGTAATTATCAAGGTAGACAAGACACCCAAGGGTACTCGTATCTTTGGCCCTGTCGCAAGAGAGCTTCGTGAGAAGGACTTCTTGAAGATCCTTTCTCTCGCTCCCGAAGTACTTTAAGGAGGTAACGTACAATGGCTAATCTTCACATTAAAAAAGGCGACACCGTTGTAGTACTCTCCGGTAACTCTAAGGGCGTTCGTGGCGAGGTTATCGCCGTTTCCCCCAAGGAGGGCAAGGTACTCGTTCAGGGTGCAGCAATGATCCACAAGCACGTTAAGCCCCGCAGACAGGGTGAGACAGGCGGCATTATCGACGCTGAGAGCGCAATGTATGCGTCCAAGGTTGCTCTTTACTGCCCCAAGTGCGATAAGGGTGTCAGAACACACACTGTCGTTGAAGGCGACAACAAGATCCGCGTTTGCGCAAAGTGCGGACACAAATTCAACTAAGGAGGGTAAACGGAAATGGCAAGACTTAACGATATGTACAAAGCCGAGGTCGCTCCCGCCCTCATGAAGAAGTATTCCTATCAGAGCGTTATGCAGATCCCTAAGTTTGATAAGATCGTTATCAACGTAGGCTGCGGCGATGCTAAGGATAACACAAAGGTTATTGATTCTGTAATCAACGACCTCACAATCATCACCGGTCAGAAGGCAGTTCCCACTTACGCAAAGAAGTCGGTTGCTAACTTCAAGCTCCGTCAGGGCATGAAGATCGGTGCAAAGGTTTCTCTCCGTGGCGAGAAGATGTATGAGTTTATGGACAGACTCTTCAACTTCGCTCTCCCCAGAGTTCGTGACTTCAAGGGTATCAACCCCAACGCTTTCGACGGACGCGGCAACTACTCCCTTGGACTTAAGGAACAGCTTATATTCCCTGAGATCGAGTACGACAAGGTTGACAAGATCCGCGGTATGGACATCTGCTTTGTAACAACTGCACAGACGGATGACGAGGCAAGAGAGCTCCTCACACTTATGGGCGCTCCCTTCGCAAAATAATCGGAGGTAATGGATAATGGCTAAAACAGCAATGATACTCAAGCAGCAGAAGCCCCAGAAGTACTCCACTCGCGAGTACAACCGTTGCAAGATCTGCGGACGTCCTCACGCTTACATGCGTAAGTACGGTATCTGCCGTATCTGCTTCAGAAACCTTGCGTATAAGGGTGAAATCCCCGGCGTAAAGAAGGCTTCTTGGTAATAATTTGGGGCTACAATCGCCGTTTTCGCGGCTCGATTTACGAACTTAAAGTAAATCTTCGCCGCGAACAACAACGATTCTATCTCCAGAATTCTTAACCAATGGTTCTGCTGAGATGAAGATCGGCTTAGGCTGATGCTTCATCACAAAGAACAGTGAAAATACTCGAAAGAGTTTTCAAAAAATCCTAACTATCGGAAGGAAGTTAATCTACGACGTGCGTCGGGTTGGACTTAACCGCCGATATGCCGCCGAGAAGATTTCGGCAGCAAGAAAGAAATTAAAACTTGCATCAGGAGGAAAAGAAAATGCAAATGTCAGACGTAATTGCAGATATGCTCACAAGAATCCGCAATGCTAACAATGCTAAGCATGCGACTGTGGACATTCCTGCATCCAACATGAAGAAGTCCATAGCTGATATCCTTGTTGAAGAGGGATATATCAAGAGCTATGAGATCGTAGACAACGGTAATCAGGGCATTATCCGTGTTACTCTCAAGTACAACGGTAAGGCAAAGGTTATCAGAGGTCTTAAGAGAGTTTCCAAGCCCGGTCTTCGTATCTACGCCGGTTACGAGGATATGCCTAAGGTTATGAACGGCCTTGGAATCGCTATCGTTTCCACATCTAAGGGTATCATGACAGACAAGAAGGCTCGCGCAGCTAAGGTTGGCGGCGAAGTCATCGCGTATGTTTGGTAATTAACAGGAGGTACTATTATGTCAAGAATTGGTAGAATGCCTGTTGAAATACCTGCAGGTGTTACAGTTACAGTAAACGGTAACACAGTTACCGTAAAGGGTCCCAAGGGCACACTTACTGAGAGCTTCAGCGAGAGAATGACTATCGCTGTTGAGGGCAATCAGGTGCTCGTTACAAGACCTACAGATGAGAAAGAGGACAGAAGTGTTCACGGCCTTACTCGCGCGCTTATCCAGAACATGGTTACAGGCGTTAGCGCAGGTTACAGAAAGATCCTCCTTATAATCGGTGTTGGTTATAAGGCAGTTAAGGTTGGTAAGGACCTTCAGCTCTTCGTGGGTTATTCGCTTATGCCCACTACTGGTGTTCCCCAGGCTAAATACGTTATAAGCGACACTGATACAGTTAAGATCTCGGTTCCCAATGAGGCAGAGATCAAGGCGCAGGGCATCGACAAGATGACAACTGAGAAGATCAACGGCGGTATCGTTATCGTTGTTGAGGGTGCTAACAAGCAGGAAGTTGGTCAGATGGCTGCGGTTATCAGAGGCAAGCGTCCCCCCGAGCCGTACCACGGTAAGGGAATCCGTTACATCGACGAGACCGTTCGTCGTAAAGCCGGAAAGACCGGTAAATAATGAAAGGAGTGGAGTAACATGGTATCAAGAAAGGACAGCAACAAGGCTCGTCTTAAGAGACATAAGAGAGTCAGAGCAAAGATTTCGGGTACAGCAGCACGTCCGCGTCTTGCAGTTTATCGTTCCAACGCGAACATCTCTGCACAGATCATTGACGACGTTGCAGGTACAACATTGGTTTCCGCTTCTACTTACGGCGCATCCTTCGTGGGCAATGGCGGCAACAAGGCTGCAGCTCGCGAGGTAGGTAAGATGATCGCGGAAAAGGCAATCGCACAGGGCATTACTGAAGTCGTTTTCGACAGAGGTGGCTATCTTTATCACGGACGTGTATCGGAATTGGCTGAAGGCGCTCGCGAGGGCGGCCTGAAGTTCTAATCCATCTTGGATTAGTAACCGGTTTGTACACTGTTCAAACACTTTTTATTTGAACAATTCAGGAGGAAACCAGAAATGGCATACAAATTTAATCCGGCAGAAGTTGAGCTTACTGAAAAGCTCGTTTCGCTGAACCGTGTTTCCAAGACTGTTAAGGGCGGTCGTATCGCTCGTTTCGCTGCGCTCATGGTTGTCGGTGACGGCAACGGTCACGTTGGCGTAGGTCTCGGAAAGGCTGCCGAAGTTCCCGAAGCAATCCGCAAGGGAATCGAGGACGCAAAGAAAAATATGATCACTGTTTCCCTTAAGGGAACAACAATACCTCACGAGGTTATCGGCGTATTCGGCGCAGGTAAGGTGCTTCTTAAGCCCGCTGCACTCGGTACCGGTATCATCGCCGGCGGTAAGGTAAGAGCAGTTCTTGAGGCTGCAGGTATCTCTAACATTCGTGCTAAGTGCCTTCGTTCCAACAACCCCACAAACGTAGTTAAGGCTACTATCGAGGGTCTCAAGGAGCTTCGCACAGTTGAAGAGGTTGCTGCTATCCGTGAGATCAGCGTTGATCAGGTTAAGGGTTAATAGGAGGTAGGACATAATGAAAAAGGTTACACTTGTAAAGAGTCTTATTTGCACAAAGCCCAACCAGAGAGCAACTGCTAAGTCTCTCGGACTTAACAAGATCGGTGACTTCGTTATTCACAACGATGACGCTGTTCTTGCAGGTAAGGTCAAGGTTCTCGCTCACCTCGTAAAAGTTGAGACCGTAGAAGGCTAATAGGAGGTAAGAGAAATGAATTTGAATGAACTTAAGCCCGCACAAGGCTCCGCTAAGGCAGCTTGGAGAAAGGGCAGAGGCGCAGGCTCCGGTAACGGTAAGACTGCAGGTAAGGGTCACAAGGGCCAGAACGCTCGTTCCGGCGGCGGTGTTAGACCCGGATTCGAGGGAGGTCAGCTTCCTCTTTACAGAAAGCTTCCTAAGAGAGGCTTCAACAACAAGTTCGCTACTAACTATGCTATAGTTAACGTTTCCGCTCTCAACGTGTTTGAGGACGGCGCAGTTGTAGATCTCGAGGCGCTTCTCGCTAAGAAGATCGTTCGCAAGTCCCTTGATGGTCTCAAGGTTCTTGGCAACGGCGAGCTTACAAAGAAAATAACCGTTAAGGCAGCAGTCTTTTCAGCAACTGCTAAGGAAAAGATAACAGCGGCAGGTGGACAGGCAGAGGAGGTATAAGGGATGTTTCAGACGTTAAAAAATGCTTGGAAGACCCATGAGCTCAAGACGAAGCTCCTCTTCACATTGCTTATCGTTATCCTTTACAGACTTGGCTCCGCCATTCCGGTACCGTGGATCAATTCTGATGTTATTGCAGGCTCTTTGACACAGAACATCAACTATGCGATCCAGCTTATCGCGGGCGATGCGTTTGCTCAGGCAAATCTCTTCGCTCTGTCGGTATCGCCCTATATCACATCATCCATTATCATTCAGCTTCTCACAATCGTTATTCCCGCTCTCGAGCGTTGGTCTAAGGAAGGTGAGGAGGGTAAGAAGAAGATCAACTTCCTTACCAGAATCGTTACTATGGCTCTTGCTGTTGTAACTGCGTTCGGATATGCTTTGATGTGCATTACAAACGGCTATACAACCCTTACAACAAACATTGGTGGTAAGTTGTATTGGGATCAGAACCCCTCACAGGTGGTTTCCGGACTCTTTGGTCCTACAGGCGTATTTACCAATGTTGGTTTCCAGTTCATCGTAATGATCGCTTGCTATGTTGCGGGCGCGGCTCTTGTTATGTGGCTTGCTGAAAAGATCAATGAGCGCGGTATCGGTAACGGTATCTCCATCCTCCTTTTCGCAAACATCATCGCAAGACTTCCCAACACATTCGTAGGTCTCTTTACGATGGTTAAGAACGCTATCACAGGTGTTACAGTAAGCACTCCCGCTGAGAATGCAGTATTCACTCTCGTATGCTCTATCGTTTGGGCATTGCTTGTAGTTGCTCTTCTCATCGGTCTTACTTGGCTTATCGTTTGGTTTACTGATTCCGAGAGAAGAATTCCCGTTCAGTATGCAAAGAAGGTTGTCGGAAGAAAGATGTACGGCGGAAGCTCGTCCAATCTTCCTCTCAAGCTCAACATGGCAGGCGTTATGCCCGTTATCTTTGCAAACTCTATCGTTTCTATCCCCGGAACTCTTGCAACGATCTTCCCCAACACTGAGTGGATAGTAAATCTCTCGAAGAACTACTTTAATTACACGAAGCCCCTTTACGTGCTTCTCTCTGTAATTCTGTTGTTCGTATTTGCTTACTTCTATATTCTTATCTCCTTCAATCCTACTGAAGTTGCTAATAATATCAGAAATAACGGTGGTGCAGTTCCCGGAATTCGTCCCGGTAAGCCCACTCGCGACTATATTCAGAAGGTGCTTAACCGCATCACTCTGATTGGCGCAGTATTCCTTTGTATCGTATCTGAGCTTCCCAAGGTTATCGTTTCCTTGTTCGCAAGCGCAACAGAGCTTCTTGTTATCTTCAAGGACAACGTTGTATTTAAGGCGATCAACGACTTCTACAACACAGGTTATTACGCTGTAGAGGCTATGGGAGCTACTCAGCACGTGTTCCTGACAATCGCATTCTCCGGAACTTCCGTGCTTATCGTAGTTGGTGTTATCCTTGAGACCGTTCGCGAGCTTGAGGCACAGCTCACTATGAGAAACTACAAGGGATTCCTTGATTAATACTCACACTTACCACAAATTTTAAATTGGAGTAAATTTATGAATTTAATTTTAATGGGTGCTCCCGGCGCGGGCAAAGGCACACAGTCCTCTAAAATTTCTGCAAAATACAACATTCCTGCGGTTTCTACCGGAGATATGCTTCGCGCAGCCGTTAAGGCAGGCACAAAGCTCGGTCTCTCCGCAAAGGAATACATGGATGCGGGAAAGCTTGTTCCGGATGAAGTTGTAGTGGGTATCATTAAGGACCATCTTTCGACTGAAGCTTGTGCAAACGGCTTCATTCTCGACGGTTTCCCCAGAACCATTCCTCAGGCTGAGGCTCTTGAGAAAATGGGAGTTAAGATCGACGTCGTTCTCTCTATTGAGGTTCCGGACGACAAGATCATCGCAAGAATGAGCGGACGCAGAGTCTGCGCTTGCGGTGCTTCCTATCACGTAGAGTACATTAAGCCCCAGGTTGACGGTGTCTGCGATAAGTGCGGCGGTCAGCTCTATATCAGAGATGACGACCGTGAGGAAACAGTTGCTAACAGACTCAAAACCTACCACGCTCAGACTGAGCCGCTTAAGGATTTCTACTCCGAGCGCGGCAATCTGATCTGCGTTGAGGGACAGGAAGAGGTTGCCGATACCACGGCACTCGTTCTCAAGGCTCTTGAAGCAGTAAACGCGTGAAATTTTAACGAGGCAGACGGATGATACAGTTAAAAAATTCGCTTCAGATCAAAGAAATGAGAGAAGCGGGACGTATAACCGGCGAGGCACTCCTTGTGGCTCGTGAGAACATCCGTGAAGGGATTAGCACCCTTGAGCTTGACAAGATCATAAGAAATTATATCGAAAAGCAGGGTGCTAAGCCTTCCTTCCTCGGATACCACGGCTTTCCCGGAAGCGCTTGCATAAGCATAAACGACGAGGTCATTCACGGTATTCCCTCAAGGAACAGAATCTTGCGCGAGGGTGATATCGTAAAGGTCGACGTCGGAGCATACTACAAGGGCTTTCACGGCGATGCCGCGAGAACGATTCCCGTCGGAAAGATCTCCGACGAGGCGCAAAAGCTGATTGACGTGACAAGACAGAGCTTCTTTTGCGGAATAGAGAAATTTGCCGTTGGAAACAGACTTGGCGACATCGGTCACGCAATCGATGCTCACGTCGTTGCAAACGGATTCTCGACCGTAAAGAGATATATCGGTCACGGAATAGGTCAGGCTCTTCACGAGTCCCCCGACGTTCCCAACTTCGGAACAGAGGGCAGGGGAACGAGACTTTGCGCGGGCATGGTCCTGGCTATCGAGCCTATGGTAAATATAGGTCGCGAGGACGTCAGGGATATGAGCGACGGCTGGACGGTAAAGACCGCTGACGGCACGCTCTCCGCTCACTACGAGAACACTGTTGCTCTTACAAGCGACGGACTCATCGTAATGACGCAGCTTGAATCGGATTTTTGAGTTAGATTTTCTACAATTTAAAATCATGTTAGGAGAAAAATAATGCCGAAGGATGACGTTATTGAATTTGAAGGCGAGGTAGTTGAGGCACTCCCCAACGCCACCTTCAAGGTGAAGCTTCCCAACGGTCATGTCGTTACAGCGCACATTTCCGGAAAGCTTCGTATGAATTATATAAGAATTTTGCCGGGTGACCACGTCACCGTTGAGGTGTCGGTTTACGACCTTACAAAGGGTCGTATCACATGGCGATCCAAATAAAAAACAAAGATTTTACCATGCCGCAAAGGCAAATAAATACTCTAAAGAAAGGTTGGTTTACAGAAAATGAAGGTTAAACCGTCCGTAAAGAAGATCTGCGAGAAATGCAAGATCATTAAGAGAAAAGGTAAAGTCATGGTTATCTGCGAGAACCCCAAGCACAAGCAGAAGCAGGGTTAATTCGAGATATACATCGACTTTGATCCAACTCAATCTATAAGGAGAGGTACAAAAAATATGGCACGTATAGCAGGTGTTGATATTCCCAATAACAAGCGCGTTGAGATCGCCCTTACCTATATCTACGGTATCGGCCGCAAGAGCGCTAATGATATCCTTGTAGCTACAGGTATCAATCCTGATACCAGAGCTAAGGATCTTACTGAGGAAGAAATTGCTAAGCTCCGTGATGTTATCGAAAGCTCTTACACCGTTGAAGGTGACCTCCGCAGAGAAGTCGCTCTTAACATTAAGAGAATGGTAGAGGTTAACTGCTACCGCGGTATCAGACACAGAAAAGGTCTTCCCGTAAGAGGTCAGAGAACAAAGACCAATGCGAGAACAAGAAAAGGTCCCGCAAAGACCATCGCAAACAAGAAGAAATAAAAGGAGTGGCAAATAAAAATGGCAAAGGTTACTAAAAAAGTCGTTAAAAAGCGCCGCGAAAGAAAAAATATTGAAAAGGGTGCTGTTCACATTCAGTCCACTTTCAATAACACAATCGTAACTATCACAGACGTTTACGGAAACGCAATCTCTTGGGCTTCCGCAGGTGAGCTCGGCTTCAAGGGCTCCAGAAAGTCTACTCCCTTCGCAGCTCAGTCCGCTTCTGAGACAGCAGCTCGCGCAGCAGTTGAGCACGGCCTCAAGTCTGTTGAAGTTTACGTTAAGGGTCCCGGTTCGGGACGTGAATCCGCAATCCGTGCTCTTGAGACGGTAGGACTCCAGATTACTCTTATCAAGGACGTTACTCCTATCCCTCACAACGGTTGCAGACCGCCTAAGCGCAGACGCGTTTAATCTTACAGGAGGTTTAGAATTATGGCAAGATATACAGGTCCCGCATGCAAGCTCTGCCGTAGAGAGGGCAAGAAGCTTTACCTCAAGGGTGAGAGATGCACAAGCGGTAAGTGCGCACTTGAGCGCAGAAGCACAGCTCCCGGCCAGCACGGCGCAGCTAAGAAGAAAATGGGCGAGTACGGTGTTCAGCTCCGTGAAAAGCAGGCTACAAGAAGATACTACGGTGTTCTTGAAAAGCAGTTCAAGAACTACTACGCAGAGGCTGACCGCAAGGAAGGCATGACAGGTGAGAACCTTCTCGTTCTCCTTGAGCGTCGTCTTGATAACACTGTTTACAGAATGGGTCTCGCTGAGTCCCACAAGGAAGCTCGTCAGCTTGTTCTCCACGCACACTTCACTCTTAACGGCAAGAAGGTAAATGTTCCTTCTATCCTCGTTAAGCCCGGTGACGTTATCGCAGTTAAGGAAGCAAGCCGCGCATCCGCTAAGTTCAAGGCACTCGCTGAGGCACTTGAGAGCAAGACAGCTCCGAAGTGGCTTGACGTTGATAAGACAAATCTTCAGGCTAAGGTCGTTTCTATGCCTGCAAGAGAAGATATTGACTTCGATTTCAACGAACAGCTTATCGTCGAGCTCTACTCCAAGTAATACCGCATAAACGTTCTTTGCGGTGTTACTTTGAGCCGCGCAGTCCGTTTAATAAAGCAAATACAATTCGCTTTTCCCAAAAATTTATTTTAGGAGGTTTTATTTGGAATGATAGAGATAGAGAAGCCCAATATTACTACCGCTGAAATGAGTGAGGACGGTTCCTACGGAACGTTCGTCATTGAGCCCCTTGAAAGAGGCTTCGGTCAGACTCTCGGAAACTCATTGAGAAGAGTTCTTCTGAGCTCTCTCCCCGGATATGCGGTAACAAATATCAAGATCGACGGAGTACTTCATGAGTTCTCCACTATTCCCGGAGTTACTGAGGACGTTACAGAGATCGTTCTTAACGTTAAGGGTATCATCGCTAAGCTTAATAACTGCCAGGGCCCCAAGACCGTATTTATTGACGTTGTTGGTGAGCACGAGGTTACTGCAGGTGATATCAAGCAGGATTCCGATATAGAGATCCTCAATCCCGAGCATCACATCGCTACTGTTGGCGAAAATGAAAGATTCTACATGGAGCTTACATTCAACTGCGATCGCGGTTACGTTTCGCAGGAGCGCAACAAGCAGCTTCACTCGGATATAAACGGTCTTAACGCGCCCATGCCCGTTAATACCATCTACACCGATTCGATCTACACACCTGTTTACAAGGTAAATTATGAGGTTGAAAGCACCCGTTCCGGTAGCAACACCGATCTTGATAAGCTCACGATCAACGTACTTACCAACGGCACAATCTCAGCTAAGGAAGCGGTTTCCCTCGGAGCCAAGATTCTCAATGAGCATCTCAACTTGTTTGTAGAGCTTTCAGACGATGCAAAGAAGGTTGGTATTATGGTTGAGAGAGAAGAAACCATTAAGGAAAAGGTTCTTGAGATGACCATTGAGGAACTTGACATGTCTGTCCGTAGCTTCAATTGTTTGAAGCGCGCAGGCATTGACACTGTCGAAGACCTTACAAATCGCACCGAAGAGGATATGATCAAGGTTCGTAACCTCGGTAAGAAATCGCTTGACGAAGTTATCCAGAAGCTCCACTCGCTCGGTCTTGACCTTAAGCGCGAAGAGGAGTAATCCAACACTTATATTATTAAATTAAGCAGAAGGAGGGACATGCAATGCCCGGAACCAGAAAACTTGGCAGACCTACCGCACACAGACAAGCTATGCTTCGCGGAATGGTTACCCTGCTGCTTGAGAACGGACAGGTTGAGACAACTCTCACCAGAGCGAAAGAGGTTCGTTCCATCGCAGAAAAAATGATCACACTTGGCAAAAAGAATACACTCGCAAGCCGCAGAGCTGCTCTTGCATACATCACCAAGGAAGACGTAGTTACAAAGCTTTTCGCTGAAATCGCTCCTAAGTACGCATCCAGAAACGGTGGTTACACTCAGATCCTCAAGATCGGTGCTCGCCGCGGTGACGCTGCAGAGATGGCAATCGTTCGTCTTATCGACGAGGCTGCTGAATAATCTTTTTACTGAAGATAAAAAAGGAAGATGCCCACGGGCATCTTCCTCTTTTGTTATAAATAGTATTATTTATAGACTATTGTATCATATATAGCCCGCAATTCAAGGACACACAGTCTATAATTAGACTATAAGATATAATAAGGAGGCTAATATGAATACATATACGGCTGTTAAAATTAGACTTTTAAAATTGTGTGACGAGAAGGGCGTTTCTATTCATAAGCTTGCGATGGATTCCGCTGTCCCGCCCTCTACAATAAAAAATATATTGTACGGAAAGAGCAGGAATCCCGGTATTGTAACCCTTAAAATGCTTTGCGACGGACTTGGTATATCACTTATCGAGTTTTTTAATGCAATTGAGTTTGAGCATCTTGAGCAGGAGATCAAATAAAAGGATAATTAATATTTCTTTTCCCCGAACAGGGAATAATACAGTTACCAAAACCTTTTTTATATACGGTAGAGGAGGGGAAGAATATGGATGAGAAAGATAAGGATATCCTTGAGAATGAGGATAACAAGAGCATCCCGGAGCAGGCCGAGGAGCAGTATGAAAATGCCGAGGAGCTCCGCGAGGAACAGATCGAGGATAAGTTTGCCGAATGTAAGCGATTGTTTGAAGAGAAACAATATGCTGCCTTTACAAGGGCTATAGAGGAGTTGAACCCCGTAGACGCCGCAGATTTTTTCTCTGAGCTTGAATATGAGAAGATACCTACTGTGTTTAAACTCGTCCACAAGGACCGCTTAGCGGAAATTTTTGCCGAGCTTGACGCCGACGTGCAGGAGAAGATCATTACTTCAATGACCGATCGAGAGATCAGATATATCGTTGAGGAGCTCTTCCTGGATGACGCGGTTGACATGATCGAGGAGCTGCCCGCAAACGTTGTCGCTCGTGTTATGAAGGCGGCGACACCGGAGACAAGAAAAGAGATCAACAAATTCCTCGCATATCCTGAGAACAGCGCGGGAAGTGTAATGACCTCCGAGTTTATAAACCTGCACAAGAGCATGACCGTGTCTGATGCGATAGAGCATATCAGGCGCATAGGTGTGGACAAGGAAACGGTATATTCGGCTTACGTTACCGATGAAAAGAGGGTTCTGGAGGGCACGATTTCCTTCAAAGATCTGCTTTTTAATAGCGATAATGAAACCATAGATTTAATATGTAACAAAGAGTTTATATACGCCTACACGACCGATGACCAGGAGTACGTTGCTGATACCATTGCAAAATACGGACTTTTGGCGCTTCCCATTGTTGACAGAGAGATGCGTCTTGTCGGTATCGTTACCGTCGACGACGCTATTGACGTCATCCAGGAGGAGGCAACTGAGGATATCGAGATCATGGCGGCTATTACACCGTCTGACAAGCCCTATTTGAAGACCACTGTTTTTGAGACCTGGAAGAACCGTTTTCCGTGGCTTTTGGTGCTGATGCTTTCCGCGATATTCTCAAGCGCGATCATTACGCATTACGAGAGTGCGATCGGAACATACGCGATCCTTACCGCCTTCTTTCCGATGCTTATGAACACGGGAGGTAATGCGGGAAGTCAGTCGTCTGTTGCGATCATCCGCGCAATGTCGCTTGACGAGATCGGAAAAAGGGACTTCTGGCGTGTTGTCTGGAAGGAGTTTCGTGTTTCTGTTCTTTGCGCACTTGGACTTGGTGTGGTTTGTTTTATAAAGACGATTGCCATTGACTTTAAGTTCGCTGCCGTTGAGGTGCTTCCAAACGGCGCGGTACAGGATAATCTTATGATCGCGTTTATCGTCAGTGTCACCGCGTGCTGTGCGGTCATATTTGCAAAGCTTGTAGGTACGGTTCTTCCTATGGGAGCAAAGAAGATCGGACTTGACCCTGCGGTCATGGCTTCGCCCTTTATTACAACGATAGTTGACACGGTCACTCTTGTTATTTATTTTGCGATAGCATCGAGCGTACTGCATTTTTGAGTGTTTTATGATCTGATCCCGCGCTTTTGCGCGGGATTTTTCTTTACATGAATATTTCCTGTCGCGTTGTATAATAATTTAATTACCAAAAAAGAAAGGATGGGCAAAAACATGTCGCCAAAGGAATTGCTTTATATTGAAGACGCGCTTGGACATGACGTTGGAATAAAGGCGGTCTGCAAGGACGCTATTGAAAATCTGCAGGACAATGATCTGAAGGTCTTTGTAAACGAGATAGTACAAAACCACACACAGTGCTTTAACCGTTTATACGGCTTGTTGAACTAAGGAGGGTATAATGAACGATAAGGAAATAATGACAAATATTCTTAACTCTGTCAAGGGAGAGTGCGATCTGTTGATGCACGGATCTATTGAGTCCTCAACACCGAACGTACACGGTGCGTTTAAGCAGAGCCTGGACGATGCGCTTTGTATGCAGAACAAGATATACGCCAAGATGAGCGAGAAGGGCTGGTATCCTATGCAACAGGCGCAGGGAACACAGATCGATGCTGTCAAGCAGAAGTTTGCCGCGCAGCAGGGATAAATCCCTATAAACCCGCGTTTCTCGCGATGTAAAAAAGGGCGATACCACAAAGGTGTCGCCCTATTCTTTTTGTTTGGGAAGCTTTTTGGAGGTGCGGAAGCCTTTTTCTCGAAAAAGGTTCCGCAAATCTCTCAGCATTTGCTAACTAATCACGTCGCCGCGAACAGTGAACATGCGCTCGGCTGCCGCCTTGAGGGGTGGGTGGCTTTCGAGTGTGGGATCGTTCTCGATAAATCTGTGAGCTGCTTCAAACGCCTTTTGCATAAGCTCGGAATCCTCGCACATATCGGCAAGGTTAAAGGTCAGAGAGCCGCTCTGTCTTATCGACGAGTTGCCCGACAGGGAGAGAAAGTCTCCCGGGCCGCGGAGCTTGAGGTCGACCTCGGCTATCTCAAAGCCGTTATATGATGTGCACATAGTTTTGAGTCTTTCCTTTGCCGTATCGCCAAGCCTGCCCTCTGCGCCGGAAACAAGCACGCAGAAGGATTTTCTCTGTCCTCTGCCTACGCGTCCGCGGAGCTGGTGGAGCTGGGAAAGACCGAATCGCTCGGCGTTCTCGACTATCATAAGGCTTGCGGCGGGAACATTGACGCCGACCTCGATGACGGTGGTGGAAACGAGGATCTTGATCTCGCCCGCGGCAAATTTTTGCATGATCTCGTCTTTTTGCGCCGCCTTCATTTTGCCGTGCACGAAGGCTATGGGATAGCCCGTCAGTCTGGCAGAAAGATCCTCAGCATATTTGACTGCCGCCTTAAGGGGTGGCTTTTGTTTTTTCTTGAATTCTTCAATAGCGAAGGCTTGCATTTCCTCGCCGAATATCGAGATCGCCGACATGTCAAGCTCGCCGTTCTCAAGCTCGTTCTCCTCGACCGCCGGGCATACGATATATACCTGACCGCCCTCGTCGACCTGCTTTTTGATGAATCCGTCAAGCCTTTCTCGGTAGCTTTCGTCGACAAGGAAGGTGTCGACCTTTTGTCTGCCGGGGGGCATCTCGTCAATTTTGGACATTTTAAGGTCACCGTACATAACGAGCGCAAGCGAGCGGGGAATTGGGGTAGCACTCATTACAAGCACGTGGGTATGCTGATTTTTTTCTGAGAGCAGAGCGCGCTGATTTACTCCAAAGCGGTGCTGCTCGTCAGTTATTACAAGTCCGGGCTTTATAAAGTCCACTCCGTCGGAGAGGAGCGCTTGGGTGCCTATTACCACGTCGACTCTGCTCGCGGGGTCTTCTGCCTGCATTGCCTCGCGTATTCTTCTCTTGTTTGCGGCGGTGGTGGAGCCTGTCAAAAGTGAGCATTTGATACCGAGCCTTGACAGAAGGGGAGAAAGGTCGTTATAATGCTGCGTTGCGAGTATTTCCGTTGGCGCCATGAGGGCTGCCTGATAGCCGTTTTTGACCGCAATATATATTGCCGCAGTCGCGCATGCGGTCTTGCCGCAGCCAACGTCGCCTATGACTATTCTGCTCATTGGCTCGGTTTTTTGCATATCTGCCGCTATATCTGCTACCGTTCGCTTCTGCGCGCCCGTTAGCTCGTACGGCAAAAGCGCGGTGAGCGCGGAAATGTCTGTGTCGGGGCAGGGGGGCGCGGTGTGCTTTTGTATATGCTTGCTTTGCGCGCGAAGTCCTGTGGCAAAAAGGAAAAACTCGTCAAAAATGAGGCGCTTTTTAGCTATTGCGAGGCTTCTGTAGCTTTCGGGCTTATGTATCTGCTCAAGCGCGAAATGTATCGTGCAAAGTCCGTGCTGCTCTCTGACGCTTCTCGGAAGCGGATCCTCGTAGGTGGCGGCAACTAAAGGAAGTATCTCCTCTATATTTTGCGCTATCTGCTTCTGTGAAAGTCCGTCTGTAAGTCGGTAGACCGAGCAGAAGGGGGCGGGCGGTGCACTCTCAACCCACGGCTCCGCGGCGGGTGAGGTCATTTCGTATTTTGATTTTTTTCGTTCGACCTTGCCGTAAAAGCGGAAGGTTGAGCCTACGGGGAACTTGTCCTTCAGGTAGTTTTGATTAAAGTAGGTTATGTCGCACATTCCGCTCTCGTCAAAGGCGCGGAATTTCAGCAGCGACATGCCTCTTTTGATGTTTGCTATCTTCGGCTCGGTCGATACGGTCAGGACCGTTGCGGACTTGCTGTCCGGCTGTGTGTCGGAGAGGGGTACTATGTTTGCGCGGTTTTCGTAGGCGCGAGGGAAGTAGTATACAAGATCAAGAAGGGTATGTACACCCGCCGCGGCATATGCCTGCGCCTTGACTCTGCCTATGCCCTTCAGGTTGCTTACGGGGATTTCTGACAGTGGCTTCATATCTCTCTCCTTTCGTTCAATCTCTGTTTTCTGAATCTATGTCCGAGTCTGTGTTCAATATATTCGCAAGCGGATTTTCTCCCATGGCGTTCATCATATTGACGTCGCTTACGTGTGTGTATATCTGTGTGGTGTTGAGCTGCTCGTGACCGAGAATATCCTTAAGCACGCGTATATCCACGTTGCCCGACTGGTACATCAAGGTTGCGGCGGTATGGCGCAGCTTATGCACCGAATAATGCTTTGCGCCAAGCCCCGACATGTCAAGATATTTATACACCATCTTCTGCACCATCTTGTCGGTGATGCGTGTGTTTCTGTTGCTTAAAAAGAGGGCTTTGTCGGGCAAATATTTCTGCTTTTCGCTGAGTCTTACGTTTACAATGTAATCTGCAAGCACCTTTTTGCAGGCGTCGTTGAGGTAGATGATGCGCTCCTTGCTACCTTTACCGATTACTCTGACATGCATGAGCTCACGGTCAAGGTCGTTTATTGATATGCCTACAAGCTCGTTGAGTCGCATGCCGCAATTTAGAAAAAGCGTTATTATGCACAGGTCGCGCAATCTCGATTTTGACGACGTGTCGTTTCGAACGGTGTCGAGCAGCATTTTTGATTCCTCAAGGGAGAGAAACTTCGGAAGCGTTTTTTTGCGCTTTGGAGCTTCAATGTTTGCCGCGGGGTTTTCCTCAAGGTATCCGCGCTTGACTGTCATGAATTTGAACAGTCCTTTTATTGCCGAGAGCTTTCTCGCTTTGGCCGACCACATGTTGTTACGGACGTTGCCTGTGTAGAGCAAAAAATCATAGATCTGCTCTGTGGTGATGCCTTTTATGTAATTTACGTCAACATGGCTTATGTCTATCTCGGTGAATTCATAGGAATCGGGGTCGATCCTCATGTCCTTTGCCAAGAGGAAGCGGAAGAAGGTGCGCAGGTCGAGCAGGTACTCGTCACTGGTCTTCTTTGAGCAGCCCTGTATTGCGGTTTTATAGGATGCGAACTCGCGCAGAATTTGCGGAAACTCATCAAGATTGAGCTCGTATGACATAAATGCACCTCCAAAATGTGATTTTGTATAATTCTATTATACACTGAAATTTAATTATTTAGTGGATTTTCTGTAAACTTTCACACAGACGTATTGAAAAAATTGCCGATATTTAATATAATTAACCTATAATATGTTTTTATTGGTTTGTGAAAGGACACATATATGAAGAAATTTATGGAGCGATATTCGTACGAGAGCGTGCATCTGTTTCTGAATCAGGTGGCTATCGGACTTTTTGGAATGACCTTGGCCTTGGCTGCGGGTCGCGCGGAAAATGACACGTTGCGAACCGTCACAAGCGTGTTTTCGATAGTTTTCTTCCTGTTTTTGCAGTTTATCGCGGTATGGAAGGTTGGCGCGCAGGACAGGGTCTCCTACGATCTTTCAAAGCTTGAGAAGAATTACCTCATTCCCGTGTGGATGTGGTTATTGTCAAATTCGCTTAATCTCTTGCTTGCGCTGTTTATATCACTCGCTATGTGGTTTGACGTACCCGCGCTTTCTACGATCGGTGGAATAGCATCTGTTGTTAAGCTTATAATCGAGGGAATGTATACCGGCGTGCTTGCAATAAGTGTTGGCGGATCTCCGCTTAACAGCATGTGGTTTATGTATTTTATAACCACCTTGCCGGCGCTTGTTGTCGTATTCGCGGCCTACGTGCTTGGATTTAACAACGTAACTCTCAAAAAGAAGAAATAAAAAAGAAGGTCGGACGTGCGTCCGATCGTTCTTCAAGCACTCGGTGTCGAAGCTCGCGGGCGGGATGCGCCGAGGTATTATCAAAAAAATATTATACGGAGACTAAAATGGTACATAAAGCGAGAATTTTGGTGGTTGACGACGAGGCGGACGTTCGCAGAGTGTTGCGTCTTTTACTTGAGAACAAGGGATATGAGGTTGCCGAGGCGACTAACGGGCAGATGGCAGTCGACACTGTTCGTAACGGCAGTATCGATCTTATCATTATGGATATTATGATGCCCTTTGTGTCGGGAATCGATGCGGCGGCGCAAATGAGGGAGTTTTCCTTGGCTCCTATACTCTTTTTGACTGCTAAGTCGCTGGAGAGGGATAAGGCTGCTGCCTACGAGAGCGGCGGTGACGATTATCTTGTCAAGCCCTTCTCATCCACAGAGCTTACCTTGAAGGTCGAGTCGCTGATACGACGCTACACCATCTACAAAGGTAAGGAGAGTGAGGAGCACGTGATCACTCTGCCTTGCTCTGTCGAGGTCGACATGGCGACAAAGACGGTGCTTAAGCACGGAGAAGAGGTGAGTCTGCGCGACAAGGAGAGCGATATATTCTTCTATCTTCTTTCAAAGCGCGGCGAGACTGTTGAGACTAATAAGATATTTGAGGACGTCTGGGGTGAGATGGCAATGCCGTCAAGCGCAAATAACATTATGGTAAACATGCTCAATATTCGAAAGAAGCTTGAGGACAATCCTCAAAATCCCAAGATAATAAAGACCGTCTGGGGAAAGGGGTATCGGATTGACTAAGAAGAAAAAGGGCTTTCCTATAAGACTAAAGCTATTCTTGGCCCTTGTTATATCCTTGTTGCTTGCGGCGGGTGTCTTTTATGCCGTATCGCGTATCGGAAGCTTTTTGGTGTGGAGATATTACCTTGGCGAAAATGATAAAAAAGAAAGAGCCGAGGGCTATATTCAAAAGTTCCAGCAGTACGTTACCGATAATAATCTGACTACCGAGGATGCCGAGATGATCTCTGCGTGGGATGCGGGCAAATACGTTGACTTTATTGTCTATAAGGATTCTAATCTGATATATGCTCCCGCGTGGTTCGAGGTGATCAAGGAGAGCGAGGCTGAGGCTCAGGCGGCGCAGACCGAGGCTGATTCTGATGCCGAAAACGGCGGGGAGAACGCTACGCCAAATGGGGGCGACGGAGAGGAGCCGGACTCTGAGCCTGCGGGAGAAATAGTCCCGGAGCCCGGCGGTGAAGGTCAGGGCAACGAGGCGATTGTTGAAACCGACCCCGGAAAGGTCGGCGAGTATGCTTCTGAGCTTGAAAGTATGTCCTCAAGTGAGCAAACCAGCTTTGAGAGTTCAAGTGAGGAAACGGAGAAAACCGAGACTACTAACGAGAAATCTTTTTATGAACAGTGGGTTTTGGGTGACAAGGGCTTTGAGCAATATCTTACGGAGGAGGCGCGCAAGAACTACATTGCCGTGCTCAACGACGCGCTTGCTGATGATGACTCACTGTATCCTGTTTATTTCAGCGACGGTACGCTTATCGTTGCGGTTGCCGATTTTTCGGAGGAGTTTTTCTCTGATATAGTATTGACTGTAAGTATTCTGGCTGGACTTTTGGTTATTGCGGTTATTATGACCTGCTACTTCGGCACCATAACCAATAGAATAACTCTTCTTCAAAAGAACGTAAGAAAGATCGAGGAGGGCGACCTTGAGCACAAGGTTGAACAAAAGGGCAGCGATGAGATCGCGCTTCTTGCCCGTGACATTGAGAGCATGAGAGACTCGATCGTTGACAATATGACGCGTGAAAAACGCGCGTGGGAGGCAAATGCGGGTCTTATTACCGCTATGTCTCATGATATTCGTACTCCCCTTACCGTCCTGTTGGGATATCTTGATCTTATTGAGATGCAGAACGACGGAAAGATAAGTGAGGAATATATCGCGTCTTGCCGCGACAACGCGCTGAGACTTAAAAATCTTTCCGATGATATGTTCTCGTATTTCCTTGCGTTTGGAAAAAGCGAGGAGAAGATAACGCTTTCCAAGGTGGACGCGCGCATGCTTATGGAGCACGTGGTATCGGAGTATGCTTTGCTGCTCTCCGAAAACGGATACGTGCTTGAGCCCCGAGGAGAGGTGCCGAGTATTTCTCTTGAAATTGAAGAGATGTACTTCAGGCGAGTAATGGATAATATCTTCTCGAATATTATAAAGTATGCGGATTCGGGTAGCCCCATCGTGATTGGAGTAAGCTCCAGCGATGAGAGCCTTACATTCTACTGTGAGAACAAGACGAGAGTTGGCGAGGACCGTCCGGAAAGTAACGGCATAGGACTGCGTACTTGCGAAAGAATGATGGAGGAGATGGGCGGCAGGATCACGTTCGGCGAGGCGGATGGAATATTTAACGTCTCAATAACGCTTCCCGCGGCAAAGAATGATGGTAAGTCAGATTCTTAACATAGTGAACACCGTCATAGGGGCGGTGTTCATGCTTTGCTACTCGTATCAGCTGGTCTTTTTGGTCATTTCCTTATTCAAAAGGCCGAAAAAATATCCCGAAACCGATAAAAGGTGCAAATATGCTTTTGTCATTTGCGCAAGGGATGAGGAAGAGGTTATCTCTGAGGCATGCGCAAGCATAAGGGCTCAAAATTATCCGTGCGAGCTTATAGATATATACGTTGTGGCGGACAACTGCACGGATAATACCGCCGACTTGGCAAGAAAAAGCGGAGCGCGGGTCGTTGAGCGGCGCGATCCTTCGCGTATTGGCAAGGGGTATGCGCTTGGATTCCTTTTTGAGCATATCAAAGGGACGGTTGGCTTTGATGCGTATGACGGTTACATAATACTTGACGCTGACAACATTCTTGACGATAATTACGTTTGGGAAATGAATAAGTGCTTTGTCTGCGGCGAAGAGATTGTTACGGGATACCGAAATACTAAAAACTACGGTGAAAACTGGCTTAGCCAAGGGTACTCCGTCTGGTACATGCGCGAGATGCGACAGCTCAATGCCGTAAGAGGGGTGCTTGGTACTACCGCGGAGCTTCGCGGAACGGGATTCCTTATTTCAAGCGACGTTATCGCCGAGCAGGGCGGCTGGAGTCAGCATCTTCTGATAGAGGACGTTGAATTCGCTGTTGAAAAGGTGCTTGAGGGGAAGAAGGTAGCCTATTGCCACGATGCGATATTTTATGACGATCAGCCGACTCGCTTTGCTGCGTCCTGGTGGCAGAGAAGGCGGTGGTGCAGGGGATATCTGCAGGTGCTTAAGCGTTACGGCATAAGGCTTTTGGGCGCGTTCTTCAAGGGGCGCGGATTTTCAAATTTTGATATGATAATGTCCATGTGTCCCGCGTTTTTCATTACAGTCGGTGCGGCGGCGCTGAATATTTTAGCTCTTGCCGCCGCTTTGGTTTTCGAGCCTGCGACGGTTTTTGCGGTAATATGCTCATCGCTCGCATTGCTTCTCGCGGCATGCCTGGCTTTCGGAGCCGTGGGACTTGTTGCGGTAATTACCGAGTGGAAAAGGATACGCGCGTCTGCGTGGCAGAAGATCATGTCCGTGATCGTTTTCCCGATATTTATGGCCACATACGTGCCGATCGCGGCAGTGTCGATTTTCAAACGTGCGGATTGGAAGCCGACAAGACACAAGGCCTTGAACAACAAGAAAAAATGATTTGCGGGGCATGTTCGTCGGATATATACTTTAAAAAAGGCGGAGGGTTGAACCTTTGCCTTTTTTTGTTGGTAGTTTTTAAAGCACAGGCTAATTATAGCCTATTACCTTCTTCCGTCTTGAATGGTGTATAAACGGTTTATTTTATTTGCGGTTTGCCCAACTAAAATTATTTCCATATTGTGTAATAAAATGTTCAAAACCCCTTGCAAAAGGGGAAATGATGTGGTACAATATAGAGAGAAAGATAGTTATCTTGTAAAATGGAATTCTATCATTACGATTATATTTTTGAGGTGATATAAATGAACGGATTAAAATCTTTTCTGAAGCGGAACCTCCAGGTCGTTTTGTTCTCCTTGTGCGGACTTTTGACGATCCTCGGAATTCTGACTTTCGTTCTGTTCGCCGGACAGAGCGAGGGTGCGCTTAAGGCGTTGCTTGTTGTTCTCGGCATCGTGCTTATTCTCGCGGCTATTTGCCTGGCTCTTCTTGCGTTGGTTACGGGCAGTGCCGAGAGAGCAAACTTTTTCCTTTACGATTCAAAGCTTAAGGCTAACCGCCCGATCGACGAGCTGAATTTTGACCTTATCAACAACAAGATGACATTTGTTATGTCAAGGCTCACGTCCACCGCATCGAAGGTCTGGACACAGAACGTTTTTGAGGAGGAAAGCGACGTTTTTGCCGATAACGACGACAGATTCGTTCCTCTTATTGCCTACAAGATCATTTACGATCTTTCCGAGAGGGCTAACGAGGGTGTTTGGAACCTCTATCTTATGGCTGATAAGTCTATAATCGATGCGATCGCTTCCGCACTTGAGCTTAACCGCGACGGCGAGCTTGCAAACGCGTTCAGATACCTTCACGAGAATGCTGCGGGAAGCTATGAGAGAACCGAGAAGTTCTTGGCTGATAACAAAAAGTACATTCAGTCCAAGATGGTCAAGTATGTTAAGGCTAATATCGAAAGATTCTGATTGAATAACTAATGAAAGCGCTTCGATGATCCGGAGCGCTTTTTGTATGCATGAATAATAAACAAATTGTTTATAAGTAAACAAACAATAGTGAAATGCCGCTTAAAAATGTTTTATCGCGGTGGAGTGGGGAAAATATGCATCGGCGTGCTTTTCTTTAGCGGAAGATTGTTTTGGCTGGGCCGGGTCTGATGACGTTTTTTTATTGGTGTTTGTTGTGCTGGCTTTGATCGTTGTGTTGACCGCAACGTTAGCATTTGTGTGTAGGGGGGTACGTTGGGGGCGCATGTTCACGGATGTGTTGGCGGTGTTTGGGCGTTTTTTTGATGCTGTGTCCGGTGCTGCTGCCTTTTCGGGGCGTGATTAGAGAAGAGCGATATTCAGGGTTGTAAGTCGGGGAAAACGAGGCAAATCGGTCCATGATAGACGGGGTGAGCGCGAGGGGAAGGCGAGCTTCATTCCGAATATTATCCGTGCGCAAACAACAGAAAGACAAGTCTGGCAATTATGATTATAAATGTAAATAAATGTAAATAGTCTGTCCGTAATGGTGCAAATCGGATAGAAACGCACCTGTTTTGTGTGTTTTGACACATTTTCCAAAAATATTTTTATTTGACGAAAAATTTATATTTTGTTCACGAAATACTATTTGAAGGCCGAAAAGGGCGGCGTTTTAATCTTTCACCTCGATATTTTTGCGATTTGGCTCATTAAAAAACCGCAGAAGTTAGGGGAGGGGGGGTAAGCGAAATTTACATGAATAATAACGGGCTTTGGAACGTCGCGGACGGAGTAGCAAAGTTGACAAAAATGGCAAAAACGCCTATAAAAAACGCTGTCAATCAGGCGGCGTAAGTAAATCTTATTTACTTTATTTGGGGCGCTCGCGGATAGGTTGTATATGCGTGTAAAAAACGGCACATTGGCGATCCGTTTTTCCGCTTGTGCGAATTAGAACAGATTGTAAATTTTCTTTGCGTGCAAAAGCGTTTGTTAAGTTTTGTAAACTCTTGTTCGCTTGACAAAACAAGCCTCGCGTGTTAATATAATAGAGTTAAAAATAGGGTGAACGCGACTCGCGCCCGCGTAAGGACGTTCGGAAAACAGTCTCCGATGCCCTTGCATGGCGTGATGATGCTGATGCAGTATGCTCATCGACCTGCGGCGACGCAAGGTCAGGAGTCATACCGCACCGTTGGTAATACCTCCGAGTGACACCGTCTTTCGAGAGCATTATCATTGGCTGCGGGTGGGCTCGCAAATACAGCAAATACAGATTGGCATTTGATTTTAGCAGTGTGAGTTGTCGTTTCGTGCTTCGATCGTCGACTTACGGCTACGATGCCCGCTACGCACGGTGTTATTAACGGTGGTTTTTACCCTTGACGGGGCAAGGTTCCTTTACTTGCCTGAAAAACAGCAGGAGGATTTTCTATGAAAAGGACAAGATTTCAAAGGATTGTGACTTTGATGCTTTGTTTGGCCTTTGTGTTAAGCGGCTTTTCGGTAACCGCTTATGCAACCGATGCTTCGGTTGATGAAACAAAGGGATCGTCAGGCTCTGCCTACGACGCAAGCAAGGAATACGAGTCATTGAACACAATCTCCTATGCGCAGTATCTTAAGGATGCCGGCGCAAAAGAGGCGAGTGGCAGTATTGTTATCAATGCTGTTCGCGACCTCTACTGGAACGGTGATAAGGGTACTACGGTGCCTGTTAATGAGGATACCGTTCTTAAAATCGACGGAAGGGATGCGTTGCTAACGCCCTCTACGGGTACGGCTGCGTGGAAGGTTGAAGTGCCCGAAAGAGCGCTTTACACCATCACGTTCGTCTACTACTCGTACGTAAGGTCGGGCGAGGAGACGAAGGCTGATTCCATTGAGCGAGTTCTGAAGATCAACAATCAGATCCCGTTCTCCGAGGCGCGCAACATTACCATTAAGAAGAATTGGCTCAACGACTATCCCGATGCCAAGTACATTGGCAAGGAAGACAAGAATGACGTTCTTGCCAAGGGCTTAGCGGCAGGTCTTGATGGTGAGATCAATGGCGACGCACTTACATTCAAGTATCCCGAATACTGGACAGGCGCGATTACCGCATTCTGCGAGGAATACGGTATCAGATTCATGAAGCGCGATATCTACAACAACGAGATACGTCCCGCGGCATTCCAGAGCCCCGAATGGTCGGAATACACCGTTACAGACTCTATGGGCTTCTATACCGAGGCGTTTACATTCGTTCTCGAAAAGGGACAGAATATCATCGCTCTTGAAGGCAAGAACGCGGATCTCGCGATCGGTGAGATAATCCTTTCCCCCTCTGAGAAGGTGATCACATACAACGATTACAAGGAGCTCTACAAGGGCCAGCCCGACGGAAAGGGAAGCATCAAGATTGAGGCGGAGTATACCGCTAACGCTTCCGACAAGACTATATACCCCGTTGAGGACTCCGCAAATGCGATGACCTCTCCTCACGACCCCGGTAAGACTGTTCTTAATACCATGGGCGGCGAGAAATGGCAGACTGCGGGTCAGGCGGTCTCCTATAAGTTCCGCGTTGATGAGTCGGGTATGTACGATCTCGCCTTCCGCTTTATGCAGAACGTGCTTGACGGTATGTTCGTAAACCGTGTGCTTTACATTTACAGCGATGACAGCCTCTCTGAGGGCGATCTTGGTTACTATGACGGAGTTCCGTTCGAGGAGGCCAAGGCGCTTACCTTCAATTTCTCCGAGAGTTGGCAGACAACAAAGGCTACCGACGGTGACGAGGAGTTCAAGTTCTACTTTAAGAAGGGTGTTACTTACACCATAAAGCTTGAGGTAACGCTTGGCTCTATGGCTGATATCATAAACACCGTTCAGTCCTCGCTTGACAGCATCAACCAGGATTACCTTTCTATCATTCAGCTTACCGGATCTACCCCCGATACGCTTCGTGACTACGGATTCTCAAGAATCATGCCCGACGTTCTTATCGACATGGTAAGACAGGCGCAGATCCTTAACTACGAGAGTGATAACGAGGCAGAGTGGGGCGTTGCCCAGAAGCTCACCGCGCTTGCGGGTGAGAAGTCTTCCAGCGTCGGTACGCTCCAGAAGATTTCCGATCTTCTTCTCGACATGGGAAGAGATGAGGATCAGATAGCAAGACTTCTTGAGCGTCTTAAGAGCTACATCGGTACTCTCGGTACATTCCTCTCTGACGCAAAGACACAGCCCTTGCAGCTCGACTACATAATGGTTCAGGGCGCAGGTCAGGAAACCCCTGAGGCTGAGGCTAACTGGTGGGATACATTTATATTTGAAATTTCCAGATTCTTCTGGTCCTTCTTCCGTGACTATGATGCGGTCGGCGTCATGAGCGAGTCGGATGAGGGCGAGGCTCTTGAGGTTTGGCTTGCAACCGGTCGTGACCAGTTCCAGGTCAAGAGAAACCTCGTAAACAACAGCTTCGTTCACAACGAGGAGCGCGGATACGATATTCCCGTCGAGCTTAAGCTCGTTGCGGGTGGAACGCTTCTTCCTTCTATCCTTGCAAATCAGGGACCTGACGTTTACCTCGGTCTTGACCAGGGAAGCGTAATCAACTACGCTATACGTTCGGCTATTTTGGAGGTCGACGGATTTGAGGACTTTGAGGAAGTGTCCAAGTCCTTCAATGAGGCGGCTATGATCGTTCTTTGCATGGATAACTCCGAGGGTGAGACACACTATTACGGTCTCCCCGAGTCTCAGGGCTTCTCCATGATGTATATCCGCGTTGATATACTTGCCGATCTCGGTATCGAGATCCCCGAAACATGGGACGATATTATGGCGGCTATTCCTAAGCTCCAGTCCAAGAACATGCAGATGGGTCTTACAACCGACTCCACCATCCACCTATACCAGATGGGCGGCGAGCTTTTCGCAGACAACGGTATGAGAATCAATCTTGACTCTCAGGTAGGTCTTGCGGCGTTCCAGAAGACCTGTGATTTGTTCACAAAGTACGGATTCCCCTATTCATACGATGCAGCTAACCGTTTCAGAACCGGTGAGATGCCTATCATTATCGCAGACTACACCGCTCTCTACAACCAGCTCAAGGTATTTGCGACCGAGATCGACGGATCCTGGATAATGGTTCCCGTTCCCGGAACTAAGAGCTATGACGAAAACGGTCAGCTTATCGTTGATGAAAACGGAAAGGCGATCCCCAACAACAAGGCGATCTCCGCTGTTTCCGCTTCGGTTCTCGTAAGAGGCGGCGAAGATAAGAAGAATGAGTCCTGGGAATACATCAAGTGGTTCACCGGTGACGAGTGCCAGGCTGAGTACTCAAACGAGATGGTAGCACTTCTCGGTCCTTCTGCAAAGTACAACACGGCAAATATTAAGGCGCTTGAAAAGCTCCCGTGGACAACTGAAGAGCTTAACAGGATCAGGGCTCAGTTTAACAACCTTGCATCTATCCCCAACTACCCCGGAAGATACATCGTTGCCCGTTACATAGAGTTCGCATTCCTTGCGGCTTATAATAATAACGAAGATCCCCAGCAGGCAATGCGTTCCTACATTACTGCTATAAATAAGGAAATAACACGTAAACGTGCCGAGTTTGGCCTTGAGACTCTTGAACAGGGTCAGACGCTGGCAGCTAAGAGATTTGATCAGGCAAAGGCGGCTGTATCCGAGCTCGTGAGCAGAAATGCCAAGTATGAGGCACTCTCCGAGGACGTTGCATACGCTATAAAGACCAATGACGTTGCATACATCCATTCGGTTGCAGATGGTATTTTGGCGCTTACGAACGTTGATAACTCCGTTGTCATTTCGAAGGGCCCCGATATCACGGGATTGACAGAGGCTCAGCTTCTTTACTATCTCTCTGTGGCTCTTTCGACCGGCGCGGATGCATTGGCAACATACTGATCCCATCATATTACACTGTGAATCTGCAAAGGAGATAAAAAATGTCGAATAAAACAGCAGAAAAGAAAGCTGTTTCGCGTAAAGACATGACGATGATGCAGTGGACGTGGAAGGAAATGAAGAAAAACTGGCTCGCCTATCTCATGGTGGCGCCTTACCTCCTCATTTTCACACTGTTCACCATCGTGCCTGTCCTGCTTTCCGCGGTGCTCAGCTTTACGAACTTTAATATGCTGGAAATGCCTGATTTCATTTTTATGGACAACTACATTATGTTGTTCTTTGATGATGACATATTCCTGACAGCTTGTACAAATACATTCATTTTTGCTTGTATCGTAGGACCTGCTTCCTACTTACTCTCATTCCTTGTTGCTTGGTTTATCAACGAGCTTCCTCCGAAGATCCGCGCGATAGTAACTCTTATCTTCTACGCGCCCTCTATCTCCGGTCAGGTTTACCTTATCTGGGGTACGCTCTTCTCGGCGGACTCCTACGGTTGGGTAAACGCGACGCTCCTTGAGCTTGGACTTATAGACAAGGAAATAGCGTTCTTCAAGGACGCAAATTACGTAATGCCGCTTTGTATAGTGGTTTCGCTTTGGACATCCCTTGGTACCGCCTTCCTTTCCTTTATCGCGGGACTTCAGGGCGTTGACCGCTCGCTTTACGAGGCGGGTGCGGTTGACGGTGTCAAGAACCGTTGGCAGGAGCTTTATTACATAACGCTTCCTTCCATGCGTCCTCAGCTCATGTTCGGTGCGGTCATGGCTATCACCGGCTCCTTCGGCTTCGGCGGAATAGTTACCGCGCTTTGCGGATTCCCCTCGGTCGACTATGCGGCGCACACTATCGTTCACCACCTTGAGGACTACGGCGGCCAAAGATATGAGGTCGGTTATTCCTCCGCTATCGCGGTCGTACTGTTCGCGATAATGGTCGGTGCTAATGCTCTGGTAAAGAAGATTCTCTCGAAGGTAGGTGTGTAATATGGCAGCAAAGTTAAGAACCAGAAACCATAAGGTCGTATTTGCACGCTCTGCCGGCGGTGACGCGGGAATCACGATAATGCTCGTTTTGCTTGGCGCATTCATGTTCTTGCCTATGGTATACGTCGTGATGCAGTCACTAAAGCCTCTTGACGAGCTTTGGATGTATCCTCCCCGATTCTTCGTTACCTCGCCGACGCTTGGAAACTTCGGCTCGCTCTTCTCACTTATGAATATCTCTTGGGTTCCTTTCTCAAGATACATATTCAACACCGTCTTTACATCCGTAATGGGTACCTTCGGCCACCTGTTCATCGCGTCTCTCGCGGCTTACACATTGGCTAAGATCAAGTTCCCCGGCGGTAAGGCGATATTCAAAACAATTCAGACATCCCTTATGTTCAACTCGACGGTTACCGGAATTACTTCCTTTATTATATTGTCCGCGTTCGGTTGGCTTGATACCTATCTCGCTATCATCGTTCCCGCATGGGGATCGACACTCGGCCTTTATCTTATGAAGCAGTTCATGGACACCAACGTTCCCGATACGGTCCTTGAATCCTCAAGACTTGACGGCGCGGGTGAGCTTCGTACATATTGGGTAATCGCAATGCCTATGGTTAAGCCCGCTTGGCTTACACTTATAGTTTACTCGTTCCAGGGACTCTGGAACGCGGGCGCATCGGCGTACATTCACTCCGAGCAGCTCAAATCTCTTAACTACGCGATCGGACAGATCACCGCCGGCGGTATCAAGCGTGCGGGTGCATCTGCGGCGGCTCAGGTCGTTATGATGCTTGTTCCGATCATGGTATTCGTATTCTCTCAGTCCAATATCGTTGAAACGATGGGTTCGAGTGGAATGAAAGACTAATTGAAGGAGGAAAAGTAGATAATGAAAAGATCTGCAAAAATTCTTTGCGCGTTGTTTATTATAATCATGCTTGCCTCCTGTGTAGTTATGGCGGTAAGCGCAGGATCTGCTTACCAGACCTACACGTACTCAATTGGCGGATATGCGTTATATTCTCCCGATGCGTACGTTGCAGACGCTAATATCGTAACCTCTGAAACAATGGGACTTGAGGTTCCGCTGTCAAAAAACGTCAGCGACCTCACCACGGACGATAAGGACAACGTTTATATCGCGGATACGGGAAACAACAGAGTCGTTTGCCTTGACCGCTATTACAACGAGAAGTTTATCATAAACACCTTCGTTAATGACAAGGGTGTTGCGGATAAGCTCAACTCCCCCCAGGGTATCTTCGTTTCCTCGGATCGCATTTGGGTTTGTGATACGGGTAGGCAGAGAATAGTTGTATTTGACAGGAACGGTGAGTTTGTCAAGATCATTGAGGCTCCTAAGTCGAACCTCTTTGGTGACAACGCTCTCTATAAGCCGGTCGCTATCGCGGTCGACCAGTACAACAGACTCTTTGTAGTATCGTCCAGTACCTATCAGGGTATTATCGTTATGACCGAAAACGGTGAGTTCACCGGATTTATCGGAGCTCAGGCGACAACACTTTCTGCTTGGGATATCCTCTGGAAGCGTTTCCAGACCGATGAGCAGAAGGCGCAGCAGACAGAGAACCTCTCTACAGAGTTCAACAACATCACAATCGACCAGGATGGATTTATTTACGTAACCACATCCGGTATAGATGCCGCATCGGTTGAAAGCGCTATCAAGGGCAAGGCTGCCGACGGTAAGTACATGCCCGTTAAGATGCTCAACACCAACGGTGATGAGATCATGAAGAGAAACGGCTTCTGGCCCCCTGCGGGTGAGGTCGACTTCTCGACCGCCCAAGAGGATGAGATAAAAGGTGCGTCAACTATTACCGACGTTGCCGTAGGCCCCGAGGGCACGTGGTCTATCATAGACTCCAAGAGACAGAGAATATACACCTACGATGCAAACGGAAACCTTCTCTTTGCGTTCGGTGACAGCGGTAGACTTGTTGGTAACCTCCAGCTGGTTAAGGCTATTACCTATCAGGGTGACAAGCTTCTCGTTCTCGACTATGCTACAAGTGAAATTACGGTGTTTAAGCGCACCGACTACGGTAACATTCTTATTTCCGCGATAGAGGCTGAGAATGACCGTGACTTCAATCTTGCGATCAATCGCTGGACTGAGGTCCTTCAGCGTAACTCCAACTTCGATGCCGCGTACGTCGGTATCGGTCAGGCAATGTACCTCAACGGTGAGTATGAGGAGTCGCTTGAATATTTCGAGGCTGCTTACGACACGACCAACTGGTCCAAGTCCTTCCAGGAGATCAGAAAACTTTGGATGTCGGATTACTTCCTCGTGCTTATACTTGTTATAGTAGCTATTATCGTTGGATTTACCTTCTGCAACAAGTTCATTACAAAAGTTAACAAAAAGGCTGCTACATCGGGCAAAAAGAGGACCTTTGGCGAGGAGCTGGCCTACGGCTTCTACGTCATACTCCATCCCTTTGACGGATTCTGGGATCTTAAACACGAAAAGCGCGGATCTGTAAGAGCTTCGCTTGTATTTATCGGCGCAACGGTCCTTGCATTCTTCTACCAGTCTATAGGTCAGGGATATCTTCTTAACCCTGAGGGTGCTTACCAGACTATCTGGGTACAGATGATCGGCGTCCTCGTTCCTCTCATGCTATTCGTAGTAGCAAACTGGTGTCTTACCACCTTGTTTGAGGGTGAAGGTAGCTTTAAGGATATTTTCATCGCATGCTCGTACAGCTTGCTTCCGGTTCCTATGCTTCTCATTCCCGTTACCATCGCATCTAACGTGGTAACTCTTGCAGAGGTCGATATCATTTCGTTTATTTCAACGCTTGCATTTATATGGCTTGGAATACTCGTTGTATTCGGAACTCAGGTAACTCACGACTATACGATGGGCAAGAACATTATTACAATTCTTGGTACCATAGTCGGTATGGTATTTATCATGTTTATAGTTCTTCTGTTCTCAACACTCGTTGGAAAGATGGTAGGACTTGTAACGAATATTATCACCGAGCTTAGGTACAGGGCATAATCACAGAAAGGAGAGTAATATTAAAATGAAGAATATTTACAAATTAATATCGTTGCTCTTGGCTGTGATGATGGTCCTCAGCGCAATGACAGTACTGTTTACCATTGACGTTTTCGCAGAAGACGGCACCGAAACAGAAACAGGTACATCAAGCGAGTCCGGAAGTGAAACAGGCAGCGAAGAAATTGAAAATGCGGAGCCGTTTGACTATCTCACATCATATTTTGCAACACCCGAGGAAAAGCTTGCTACCATGAAGCTGGCGTATAAGGTTGGCGACGTATGCTTGTACGTTGATTCCTACAGCGGCGAGGTGGCTTACGTCAACGAAAAGACAGGCGAAAAGCTTTTCTCAAACCCCTATGACGTGGCTTCTACAACAGGTAATGATGCCACAAAGCACGAGATCCTTTCACAGATCATCGTTGAATACAAGAAATCTACCGCTTCGCTTAATGACCCTACCGAAAAGCTGACCAGCTATTTGGATGCGGCAGAACGCGGACAGATCACCGTTGAAAATATCAAGGGTGGTATCCGCGTTGAGTACGCTATCGGTCGTGAGCAGAGCAAGATGCTTGTTCCCAGGCTCATTTCTATGGAAAGATTTGAAGAAATGATCCTCGCGCCTCTTCTTGAGGTGTTTGGAGCTGAGCTTTACAATCCCCGTTCTCAAAACTCTGACGTATTTGATGTTCAGAAAATGCTTTCTTATTACATGGTCTACTCTGTAGACGAGCTTGACAGAAGCGTTTACTCCGCATCTGATATCAAGAACATGGAGAACACCTTCGGTGGTGTCTTTGAGAATCTTCGCGACTCCGATGCTCAGTATGCGAGAACTCTTAAGCAGTTCCCGATAATCGAGACAATGGACGTTTACGTATTTGACCCTAAGGCGGGCGACAAGGAGCTTGCCCGCGCAGAGGAGATCATCACAAAGTATTGTCCTGAGTACACATACGAAGAGCTTGCGTATGACCACATCCTGACCGACTATCAGTCGGATGACTCTAATCCCCCGCTCTTCAGAATGGCTCTTGAATATAAGATAACCGATGACGGTCTCGAGGTTACACTTCCTGCAAACGGTATACGCTTCAATGAGTCCATCTATACTCTTGAGGCTATTCAGATCCTCCCCTACATGGGAGCAGGTAACACCGCTTATGACGGATACAACTTCTTCCCGGACGGCTCCGGCGCGCTCTTTGATTTCCAGGGATACGCAGAGCAGATCTCGGTAGAGGGTAAGGTATACGGCGATGACTTTACTCGTTCTGAAATAGCGGGTAAGTATCAGAATGCGATTCGCTATCCCGTATTCGGTATAGTAGAGGAGACTGTTTACTACACCTATCAGAGCTACGACAAGGAGGGCGCTAAGGTTGGCGATGAGATCAAGCTTGCAGGTAACATTGTAGAGGCCGTAAAAGCTCATGAAGCAGGCGAAACTGTAGGCTTCTGCAGCGGAAAGACTGAAGATCTTGCAGATAAGTATAAATCAACAATTTACGCATCCTCAACCGACATAAACAAAGTCGTTGAAAAGAGAGGATTCCTGTGCATCATTGAGGAAGGCGACGCGCTTGCATCTCTCACGACCTTGAATGAGCCTGATGCAAGAGCGGATTACAGCACGATCAAGGTTGCGGTAACCCCTAGACCGAAGGATAAGTTCAAGCTTGACGGCGCCGAGGGCGATATCACGGTAGTTTCCGAGCGAAAGTATGTTGGTAACTATAAAATGAAGTACATAACTCTTTCCGATGCCGATGAGGCAGAGGACGGAGTAGAGGTTTATGATGCTTCTTGGTTCGGTATGGCGGTTGCTTACCGTGATTACCTCACAAGAAACGGTATCATTTCCCGTCTTTCCGACGATGAGATTACAAGTGACATTCCGCTTTACATCGAAACATTCGGTACGATCGAAACAACAGAGAAGATCCTTTCTATCCCCGTTACGGTAATGGCTCCTCTTACGACCTTTGACAACGTAGAGACTATTTACAACGAGCTTTCCGCGGACGGCATAAAGAATATCAATTTCAAGCTTACCGGTTACGCTAACGGCGGTATGTGGTATACGATACCCGGAAATCTTAAGTTTGAGAAGGCTGTTGGCGGCAACGACGGCTTCCAGGAGCTTCTTGACAAGGCAAACGAGGTCAACAAGAATGCCGACAGTAATTTCGGTATTTTCCCCGACTTCGACTTTGCTTACGTGAAGGATACAAATCTCTTCAGCGGTTATTCCGCATATAAGCACAACGCAAAGACCATTGATGACAGATATGCATCAAGAAGAGAGTGGAGTGCTACACAGCAGAAATACGTAAACTACTTTGAAATGGTAGTTTCTCCTGCTTACTTTGTAGAGTTCTACGAAAAGCTTAAGAAGAATTACGCAGACAAGTATGAGGGCGTTATCGGTATATCGGTATCTACTCTCGGTAATGCGCTTAACTCCGACTTCGATGAGGATGAGCCCTACAATAGAGAAGATTCCAAGCAGCACACCATCGATGCCTTCAAGCATTTCAGCGAGACCTACGGACAGGTAATGACCGACGGTGGAAATGCTTACACATGGCAATACGTTGACCACATGCTTGGAGTTGCACTTGATTCTTCAAGATACAACTTTGCGTCCCGCTCCGTTCCTTTCATAGGCGTTGTTCTTCATGGCTCGATGAACTTTGCGGGCAAGCCCCTCAATATGGAGGGTGACCTTCAGTACGCAATGCTTAAGGCAATTGAGAACGGCGCATCTCCTTACTTCGTGCTTTCTTTCCAGAACACCCAGGAGCTTAAGGAAGACCAGCAGCTTAGTAAGTATTACTCCATCAGATACGATATTTGGGGCAATGATATAAACAACACATATGCCGTATTGAATAACGTGCTTGCCGATGTACAGAATAAGTACATCATTGGTCACGAGCTCCTTTCCGGCGGTGTCAGAATTCCGGATGCAGACGAGCTTATGGAGGATATTCTTCTTCAATATGAGCTTCTCCTGAATTCTCACCAAAATGCCGCGGAGCTTCTCGCAAAAGAGCTTCATGAGGCGGCAAGCATTGCAAGAGAGAACGGAAGACTCGCAGAGGAATATGCTGCCGAGGCAGTACTGAAGGTCATGGAGCTTTACAAGAATCAGATGAACTTTGTGAGTAACACAGCAGTCTTTGGCAAGGATTACTACACTAATCTGAGAAACGCTTATGATGAGAAATTTAAGCTTGAATATTCCAACGATCCCGGATTTGAGCGCGTTGATGAGCTTTATCAATTAGTTCAAAAGCATAATCTCTCGCTTGCGGTCTGCGGCGAGCTTTATGACGAGGCGCACGCAAAGTATGCCGCATATAAGGATGGCGAGGGATACTCCTCTGCTTACAATACGGTTTCCGGAGTCTACAAGGATTATGCAAACGGTAAAATTGCCGCAGAGCAGATGGACTATGCACTCCAGAAAAAGGTTGCAAAGTCTAAGCTTGATTCTGTGATCTCCGCGTTCAAGAAGGGAACGGTAGACAAAGCAGCTCTTATTGACGCTCTCAACAAATACGGATCTGTTTATATTGATACCGATGATTACGATACTGCGGTAAACGCTTATCTCAGCGGCACTATTGCGTATAATAGAGTTGGTAAGCTTGCAAAAGAATGGAACTCCGACAGATCAAACACTGATAAGAAGCAGGCGTTCCTTGATGCTGTTGACGCTTATGAGAAAAACGAGCTTGCCGACATCGCCCTTGAGGTTGATGTTATGGCTTGGTATGATGATATTGCAAATACCATGGCTAAGTCGGAAAAGGTTTACGACGATGCTGAGCTTGATGCCGCAATAGCAAAATTGGCGGATGGCGGCAAGACGTCGGACTTCACAAAGACAGTTGGATTCTATTTCTTCTCTAAGCTTAACAAGGATGAAATTCTTGCGAAGGTCAGAGCGCTTGCGGCTGCGAAGCCCGCGTACGATAATGCTGAGATCAGATACACGTATGAGTCTATATCTCAGAAGGATTTGGACATTCTTGCCGAAGACCTTTACGGAAACGCTGATGCCGGAAAGACCGGATCCTATAACAGCTATAAAACTCAGCTTAACGGATTTGTGAACGGCACTGTCATGATCTCTATCTTCCAGCAGTATTTCAGACCCTATAACGAGGACAAGATCGAGTACGAGCTTGCAGAGAAGCGTCTTAACCTTAATAAGGATGGCGCAGAGGATGAATATAATGCTCAAAAGGCAATATACGACCCCGCTTGTGAAGCATTTATATATGCCGCATACGTGAACTTTGACATTGATACTGTCAAGGCGGACGTTGCGGAGTACAATGCGAACGTTATCAAATATAATCAGTACCTCGCGGCTGAGCAAGCTCTCGCCGATACAAAGAATTCCGGATTTAAGATCTCCTTTGAGGAATGCTTTGAGGTACGATATAATGAATTCAGTCTTGAGATCTATAAGAGCTACGCGTCACTTTTGAAAAAGTCAGGATGCTCTCAGATTGACAGCCAGAATTATTATGCGTACTACGATGCATCTACAGCAAGTGCAAATCTGACTGCCGAGATCAGCGCATGTACGATTACCAAGAGCTCCTTTGAGGAATATTTGGAGGCTCTTGCAGGATACGATTCGCTGGCTGCAAACCGTGAATTGCTTGAAAAACTTGACAAGGAAAAGTATGAGGCAGATCTTGAAAGATATCAGGGATTTGTAACTACCAAGAGACGTAATGCTCTTTCACACGCGTCAACCTCAGGCCTTGTTCTTTCTGAGGTAATAACCACAGTGATCGGCCCCACAAATCTTAATGCTATGTTGGATGCTCTCGGTATGACCCTGTCGGGCACGGTCGATTCTGCGGGATTGCCTCTGGATGGAGCTATGGGCTCTACCGCTCTCAAGGAAATGCAGGCAATCTACAAGGAAGCTATCAATCAGGTTGCCATTGCGGAAGAGGCGGTTTATACAATTGCTAAGGCTTCTGATTATAAGATCAAGTATGTTGAAGGCGCGGAAGAGAATCTGTTGAACATTATCATTGAAGATGATATGCCCTTCGTTGTCAAGCAGGCAATTGAGCGTGCACGCAACACCTACTACTATATCGAGGCAGACAGATACGAGGCTATCGTGGATGGAACTCCCACGGGAGACACCTACATGGGTCAGCCCGTTTACCGCAGCTTGAATAATTCCAACCTCTACTACTACGGTAGCTACGAGGAAGGCTATCAGTACCTTGAGAAGACCGGAGATCATACTTATAAGATCTACGAGACCGGTAACAGTAATGATGGATCTGTCGCAGGAAACCTCATTTACACCAATGTGGATGTGTTTGGCGCGGGCGTATACTTCACAACTGTTGGCGGTAAAATGACATACTACACCAAGACGAATGACGGTGCGTATATTCAGAAGGCTCCCATAACATATAACGGAGAAAAGGTTGGAACTAAGGAAGAGCAGGGTAAGATAATCGACATCTACAAGGATGGAGATGTTTATTATTCATTCGATGAGACTACCGGACAGTACACTCGATATACATATAGCAAGTCTATAAAGAGCTGTTACGAGGATGTAGTCAGAGAAAATGAAAGAATTATGGATTGTCTTGCCGCCATCAGCAATAATCCCGATGCCTCTGACGGCAGAGTCGGTGCGGATGGAGTTGAGTACTCGTTCCTTAAGGACGTTCTTGACCGTATACTTGTCAACGAGCTTATAAGCAACAGCTCTGATGATGAAGTGAAGGAAGAGGAAAAGTCCAAGTACGCTACTGACAATATCGTTGCGGTTACATACGGAAACGCTGACGGCAGCGTATACAAGACGATCATTCTTAACTATAACAACTATGACGTAAACATTGAATATAAGGGCGTTGTTTATACGATCCCCGCATATTACTTTGTTGTGCATGATGAAGACTGAGGAAGGAGGACAATATGGCAGAGCAAACTAATGTTATGCCCGCCGACGCAGTAGCATCGGATATGGCAAAATCGAACACAAAAAAGAAAAAAATAGCTTCTCTTGACAAAAGAAAGGCTCGCGTAGGTTGGTTCTTCGTATTACCCTTCCTTGTCGGATTCGTTCTTATTTATCTCCCGATGCTGTTTAACTCCGTTAAGCTTGCATTCTCCGACATGACCACTATCACAGGTGGTGGAGTTGAATTCAAATTCACGGGACTTGAAAACTTCCGTTACGCGTTATTCACTGACGCGGGCTTCCTCCAGACCCTTGTTGGGGGTCTGGGCCAGCTCGTGTTTGAGGTGCCCGCGATCCTTTTGTTCTCGCTTTTCATGGCTATTCTTCTTAATCAAAAGATGATAGGCCGCGCAGCGTTCCGCGCGATATTCTTCCTCCCCGTTGTTCTGGCGACAGGTGTTATGGAATCTATCGAGGCCGGTAACCTTCTTGGCACCATGATGGGAAGCGGAGCGGGAATCGATGACGGCTCAGGCTCAAGCGCATCGACAGAAATTGTTTCTGCGATGGACTTTGAGGCGCTTTTCGCAAATATGAAGATAGGTGGCGAGCTTGTTGAATATACCGTTAGTATAATCAACGACATCTACGCTATCGTTAACCGCTCCGGTGTTCAGATGCTTATATTCCTCTCCGGTCTTCAGTCTATCTCCCCTGCCATTTACGAGGCTTGTAAGATAGACGGTGCAACCGGTTGGGAAACCTTCTGGAAGGTAACCTTCCCGATGATAAGCCCGATGATCCTCGTTAATGCGGTCTACACTATTATCGACTCCTTTACAACGGAATCGAATCAGGTAATGGCGTACATTGCCAGCGCCCCCGCTTCTATCTCTATGAACGGAACCGAGGTCGCAACCGCAATGTCCTGGATGTACTTCCTTGTTGTTGTCGTAATTCTTGCGGCAGTTGCGGGAATCATGTCCAGCTTCGTCTTCTACCAGAGAAAAGACTGAGAAGGGAGGAGCTAAAATGGAAAATTCTATGCCTAAGGTTAAAAAAGAATCCAAAAATAAGATCAAGGTCGAGTTTGACAGAACTCCTCTGAAAGAAAGACTTAAGGCTAAGTTCTTTAACTTCTACTTCTTGCAGACGGTTGTAGTTAAGATACTCAGATTCATATTCCTTCTCGGAATTGCTTACGTCGTTCTTTTCCCCTTCTTCTCAAAGATCGCCAGCTCATTCATGTCCCCCGAGGACCTGCTTGACGCTACGGTTCGTCTTGTCCCCAAGAACTTTACTATCGATATCTATAAAGCGATATGGACAGACCTTAAGTATCTTGAGGCACTGGTCAATACAGTCCTTATCTCTTGCGGCTTGGCACTTATCCAGACCTTTGTGTGCTGTGTAATCGCATACGGTCTTGCAAAGTACAAGTTCAAGGGTAACGGAATAATCTTTATGCTTGTAATGATCACAATGATCATTCCGCATAAAACACTGCAATCCTCAATGTCCATGAACTTTACATATTTTGACATTGGAGGAATCCTTTCCTTCCTGTCGGGAGGAGCATCAGTCGGAATCGAGTCGATCGACGCGGTTTTGTCTAAGATAAACGTATTTGGTCTTGCGGAGGCATTGCCCGATCACGCATTGAACCTCAAGAACACACTCTGGCCCTTCATCATTCTTTCTGCAACGGGTCTTGCGTTCAAGAACGGTCTTTACGTGTTTATGCTTCGTCAGTTCTTCAAGGGAATCCCCGATTCACTTGAGGAGTCTGCTTACATCGACGGTTCGGGTGACTTCAGAACCTTCTTGCAGATCATTCTTCCTATGTCGGTTCCTATGATGATCACGGTATTCCTGTTCTCATTCTGCTGGCAGTGGACTGATACGTTCTACACCTCGATGTTCTTCACAAATCTCAAGGAAGCTCCGCTTATGCTCTCGCAGATAGTAAATATTCCGAAGTCGCTGGATACCTCCGGCGCGGTACAGACTCTCTACGAGACCGCGATCTACAACACCTGCGGTATTATGATCATAGCTCCGCTGGTGGTCTTGTACATATTCCTTCAGAGATACCTTGTTGAAGGTATTGAGCGTTCCGGACTTACTGCGGAATAATCCAAACTTAATAAAACAAGATCCCCTCTTCGGGAGACTTGATTAAATGTCAAGAATCATTGAGGAGGGGACAAATTTGATTTGGAGGGAAAATGAAAGCTGTTAAAAACAATGCGGCGCCGCAGAATGTCGGCATCTACGATAGATTTGATCTTGATACTTGGCTTCTCCCTATGTGGCGGGGAAATGTCGTATATAACGAGACGGTAATGGCCCTTGAGGGAGATTGCAAGATCCCGCTTCTTTACCGCGCCGATAAAATAATTTCGGTTCGTTCATATGAGCTGGACATCGAATACGCGGAGGGATTGGACTACAAGCTTGAGGACGGAAGTATCGTGTTGCTTGAGGGAACGCGTATCCCCGTATGTCCTTTAAATACCTACTACCCTGAAAAGGGGCAGTTTCACATTCTCCGTGACGGAGAGGTCGTTACCGCGCTTTACGGCGAGGAAAATACGATGACTCGCTGGCAGGTCGCGATCACGTATGAGCATTCAGACGTGTGGACAGGCATAAACGTGCCATCTATGGCAGAGAGATACGCTTCGTTTATAGACAAGCTGGAGAGAGGAGAGGACGTTACCGTGTTCTTTTACGGTGACTCTATTACCTTTGGCGCAAATGCGTCAAACAAGGAGCCTCCATATACCCCTCTGTGGGCAATGCAGTTCTGCCAATATGCTGCCAAAAGGTTTGGCTATACTATAAAGTATATCACAGGCGACCGCGAGGATACGGTGTTCGGAACTAACGGAACTATAAAGTATATAAATACTGCGGTTGGCGGTTGGACCACCGAGGCGGCGATACAGAATTTCGGTACGCACGTAAAGCCTTATATAGAGGAGCACGGCTGTGATCTGCTTGTTTTGGCGCTTGGTATGAACAACGTTACCTCGCCCGCCGAGCATTTTTGCGCGCTTTTGGAGCGACTTGCGGGAATGTTCTTAAATTTGGCACCCAAAACCGATATGGTTTTAGTGTCAACAATGATACCCAATCCCAATCTCGCCAAAAAGACGGAGAAGGAGTGGTGTGCAAATGGAACTCAGGCTTCTTTTGAGGCCGCAATGCTTCCGTTGGCGGAGAAGCTGAACGGACAGGGAACTAATTGCGCTGTTTGTCCTATGACAAGCGTGAGCCAATACATCCATTCAAAGAAGCGCTTCCGTGATACGTCTGGTAACAATGTAAACCACCCGAATGATTTTGTGGTCAGAGCATATGCTCAGGCGATGTGTCAGACGGTTTTCGGATACGATGAGTAAAACAATAAAAACCTCTTTGGTGTAAACCAAAGAGGTTTTTTATTTACCGATCAGGCAATGTGACTGTAAATTTGCTTCCGTAGCCTTGTTCGCTTTCGACGTCAATCCTGCCGTTTGCAAGTGTTACTATGCGATTCACGATATTAAGTCCTATGCCGTTACCAAGCCCCGAATGCGACGTGTCGCCCTGATAAAATTTCTCAAAGATTCGAGATCTGGTTTCCTCGTCCATTCCAATTCCGTTATCGGCTATCTCAAATATGATCTCTGTATTTTGCCTTGTCAATTTACAGCTGATCCTTCCGCCTTTATGCGTGAATTTTACCGCATTTGAGAAAAGGTTGATGAAAACGTGAGAGAGCATCTCCTCGTTGAAGGTGTATTTGACGGGAGCAAGATCAATATCAAGCTCTATATCCTTTTCGCTCCACTCCTTTTCAAGCAGGAGTATGCAGCTTCGTATCTGCTCGTCAAGGTCAAACGTAGTCTGCTCGCTGACTATTTGCTGATTCTCAAGCTTTGACAGCAGCAGAACGTTTGAGGACATTTTTGCAAGTCTTTCGCTTTCGGTGACAATTATGTCAATGTATTCCTTCCTTTGCTCCTCGGTAATATTTCCGCTTTGGAGCTGGCGGGCAAATCCGCGAAGCGAGACTATCGGGGTTTTGAATTCGTGAGAAAAATTGTTTATAAAGTCGTTTTTGAATATTTCAAGTCCGTCAAGCTCACTTGCCATTTGATTAAAGCTTCTCTCAAGCTCTCCGAACTCCGAAAGCGCGTCCGCCTTGTCTGCCTCAGGCACGCGAGTCTTGAAGTTTCCGCGGGATATTTCTCTCATTCCCTCGCTGATTTTGGTAAGGCGTTTAAAGGTGAATTTCGGTGCAAGAGTAGCGAGAAGCGCGCCTATTATCAAGCTGGAGATTGTCATCGCCGCAATGAGAAGAAACGCGTTTACCGTAATAGCCTGCGATGCAAGAATTCCGTAAAGGGTAAAAAATATTACAGCGGTGATGCCGCCCGTTATGGCAAAAAGAACCAATACTATACTTGAAAACCAAAAGCGCAGAGTTCGCTTTCTCTTTATTTCTTCGCCCTTTGCACTGAATATCCTTTGTCCGAGTTTTTTCTTTTGTTTGTTATCCTTGCTCATTTTGAGTATACCGCCTTGTATCCGAGACCGCGCACGGTCACTATCTCAAAATCCTTGCTGCCCCTGAATTTTTCGCGCAAGCGGCTGACATGCACGTCGACCGTTCTTTCGTCGCTCTCGCTTTCCATATCCCATATCTCGTCCATAAGCTGACGGCGGGTAAATATCTTGTTGGGATAAGAGAGGAGCTTGAAGAGAAGCAAAAATTCCTTTTGGGGAAGCTCCTGCGTGTCGTTGCCCGACACTACCGAAAGGGAATCGTAATAGAGTGTGGTGCTGCCGAGGGTTAGCTTACGCTCGTTGGCGATCTTTGAGCGTCTGAGGAGCGCGCCTACTCGCAAAACCATCTCCTCCTCGTCTACGGGCTTTGTCATGTAGTCGTCGGTTCCGATGATAAAGCCTTTACGCTTGTCAACGGGAGATTGCTTTGCGCTGACCATAAGTATAGGTATATTACATCCCGACTGACGAAGCGTGCTTGTAAATTCAAAGCCGTCCATTTTCGGCATCATAATGTCGAGAATTATAAGGTCAACGTGCTTTTTGTCAAGTGTTTCAAGCGCGGCGATGCCATCCTCCGCCAAGGTCACGTTATAGCCGTATTGCTCAAGGACGCTTTGCATCAGTTTTCTTTGATTGGCGTCGTCCTCAACTATCATTATATTAAACATTTCTTCCTCCGAACGCTTTAATTACAAATAAAGTATAGCACCCAATTATTAACTGAATGTTTCCTCTTCAAATGTAAAAGCGAAAAAGGTGTGTTTTTGTAGCCGACAAGGATCAATCTTTATGTTAAAATACTTAATGACCCGTATCCGTGCTGCGGGCAAAAATACAGGAGGTGAAAAAATGAGAGTTGATGAAATACTGTCGATCGCGGATTCGCTTAAAGAGAATGAAATAAGCGAGGAGCTCAAGCTGCATTGGCTTAACGAGGTGGAGGGAAGGGTACATTGTGAAATAAACAAGTTACCCGCGGAAAATTTTGAGAAAATTTCCACCACTCTGCACGAGCTGTCGATACCCATGCCGTATTCAAAGATTTATTTGACCTATCTTTTGGCAATGATGTCGTTTGCGTCCAAGGAGTACGACCTTTATGCGGATATTTATATGAAATACGAGCGCGAGTTTTCGGATTATGCCAAGCTTTGTTTGCGCGAAAGATGAAGATTACAATATGCACATAAAACAGTATATGTTTTTTGGTAAAAAGGCAGAAAATAGAAAAAACTATTGATATATTTTGTCTTTAGGTGTATAATGTAGAAGAATAGGCATATTCGACTATATTTTAACTCGGAAAGGTTTGGTGAATAGCATGTTAGCATACATAAGTCTTGGCTTCCTTGCAATCACACTGTTTTTCGTCCTTATCAACGCTGTCAAGGGCTTGATCAGAGGACTCAAAAAAACTATCGTTTCTCTTATCGCAATTATTGCCTCCGCGATCGTTGCGGCTATATTAACTACAATTATATGCAGTCCCGCTTTTGGAATTCTGCCCTCTGTGACTGAAGAGCTCAGAAACTCGCTTGCTACAGGAGAGATGGCCGAGCTCTTTGCGATCAAGGAGGTAGATGAGCTTTTGACTCTTTACTTATCAATGGTCGTTGCACCCTTCATTTTTATGGCACTTTACGCTGTTCTTTCGCTCGTTATCGGAATAGTTGGCGGAATTATCGCAAAGCGCATTAAAATCGGTGATGACCTTCCCCAGGTTGCCAAAAGACTTGGCGGTTTGGGAGTTGGTATCGTTTGCGGTATTATCGCTTCCACACTCATCCTCATGCCCGTTGTAGGTGTGCTTGACGTTGTTGCATCCGCAAGTCAGGTTAACGTGGGCGATGCAAACAGCGCGACAAATACAGATGATAGCGGCTTGTACGACATGTACGTGGGTACGAGCGGCTGGATGTTTGACGCGTTTGCGTCATCAGATTACCACGGAGAGCGCGTGTATCTCAGAGAAGATCTGAAGGTCGTTCTTTCCATCGCATCAAACGCGGGATCTCTTTCGGGTGATAGCAAGCAGTTTGGAGATGATCAGGTAAGAGCGCTCCATGCAATAGTTAATGAGACCGATAAATCTCCTATCTGGAAAGGCGCGGTTGCCGGCGTAACATCTGATATGTCCAGAAAGTGGCTGTCGGGTAAGACCTTTATGGGTCAGGAGAAGATTACTGCGGGTGATCTTCTTACTCCCACACTTGACAGTGTCCTTGTTGTTATGTCAACCGCTGACTCTACAACTATAATCTCGGATCTGAATACTTATGCGGATATGATGGAGGTGCTTATCAGCCACGGAATGCTTGCGTACGCTGATAATTATGAGCTTATGTTGACAAAGCTTTCCCAGGAGGGAATTATAACAAAGCTCGCTGCAGTTGCTGATGCAAATCCGAGAATGGGCGCGTTCGCAGACGAGATCTCTAATCTCAGTGTCAGGGCGCTTGCGCTTTCGATCTGTGTTCCCGGTGTTGATGATGAGCAGTATGAGTTCCTTATGGAGAACATCGCCGACGCTCTTAATGCAAGTAGCGACATGTCAAATTCCGAGCGACAGGATTACGTGGAAAACCAGATGGAAGATATGCTCGACGACTACGGCGTAAACGTAGGTGGTGAGGCCTCCAGAGATATTGCCACAAGCCTTATTAATAATCTTGGCGATGACGATGATCTTGAGGCTGAAGATATAGACGAATTCCTCGTTGGATATACCGGAACAAGCAAGTAAGATCAATACCCATGTTCGAATTGTATCGGCTCTTACGAATATAGCGCCGATATTCCCAACAAACCAATATAAACAGTACTCCCCCGACGGTGCGCCGTCGGGGGGGATTTTTTTATATCTTGCCGACAAGTCGGTCGCGGAGTCGGTCGATTATTTTCTTTTCCAGTCTTGATATATAGGATTGCGATATGCCAAGCAGGCTCGCGACGTCCTTTTGGGTCATCTCTTCCTTGCCGTAGAGCCCGAAACGGAGAATTATTATCTGTCGCTCGCGCTCCTCAAGAGAATTGATCGCCTCGTAAATCGCTGCGTTTTCTTCTTCCTTCATGATCGAGGCTACGGCCGGCTCCTCGTCGCTACCGAGAATATCGGATAGGAGAAGCTCATTGCCGTCCCAGTCGACGTTGAGCGGCTCGTCGATAGAGATCTCGCAGTGCTTGCCCGAAATCTTGCGGATGTACATAAGGATCTCATTTTCAATGCAGCGCGAGGCGTAGGTGGCAAGCTTTATATTTTTGCCCAGGCAAAATGTATTGATCGCTTTGATGAGTCCGAGCGTGCCGATAGAGATCAGGTCCTCGATATTGATGCCTGTGTTCTCAAACCGCTTGGCAATATAGACTACAAGGCGCAAATTATGCTCTATAAGCCTGTTTCTTGCCTCGGGTGAGGGAAGTGCCTCTATTGCGGCTAACTCCTCGTCAGGCGAAAGGGGAGGGGGCAGAAGGTCGGGGCCGTTTATGTAGAAAACTCCGCCTTTGGGGGAGAAAAGGGAAAGAAGAGAGGATTTAAGCTTTTTGAAAAGGGAAATTAGATTCATGGGTGTGATCCTTTCAAATTCTGATTTGTCGGGGGGAGGATGCGATGTGGACCCTTTTTGCAAAAAGGGTCCACGCCCCCAAAAACCTTCATAAGAATACATGTTGTAGCCATTTAGTGATATGAAGCGGCTACACTTTATATTCTTATTAAAGGTTTTGGGAAGGGTTTTAGGGAAAGCCCTTTTGCCCAAAAGGGTTTCCCTAACGCCCCCCCCGCATCCCCCCCCGATAAATCGCAATTTATTTGATTATTTCTGCGGGGATTATGGCGGTATAGCCCTCTGCGGAGTTACCTATTTCGGTGGGGGAGATGAGGGCGGAGAGTTCGGTGGTGGTTTGCCTGCCTTTTTTGTCCTCGTACTCAACCGAAATTGATTCGGGTGCGGCGGCAACGGCAATTGAGCTTCCCGCGGCGGTGCGCAGCGAGATTATTCGGAGATTTTTACAGGGGGCGTCGCGGTCGAGCTTTCCCTCGGCAAAGCGGTCGAGAAAATCGAGCGGAGTCTGCTTTTCTATCGTGGCGCGGTCAACAAAGATTATCGGCTTGCCTGTTATCGGGTCGCGGACGAGATTTCCGCTATCGGCAAGGCCGAGAAGCTCAAAATTCTTGCCGCAGAAGCGCAATTTGATCTTACACTCCTTTATCGGCGCGCGGTGGGAGATTATTTGTCCGCTTTTTAGTGAAATTATGCCCGCGATCAGCGCGAGGACGGCGAAAAGATAGGTCGAGATGCCATCTGCCTCGACAAGATCAAGGGGTAAGTTAAGTTTATTTAACAAATTAAAAATTGCTGTCATACAACCGCCCGTCATCATTGAGATGCCGATAAACAAGAAGGTGGCAAGAAGGAGAGAGCCGAGCGCGCGGCCTCTTTCGTGGTAGACAATGGCGCACATGCCGAGGCAGACGGCGCAATCAAGCGCGAGGCTTACCGCAGAGCTGACGGGCAGAAAAAGGGAGATTACCGAGTAGACACCTCCGAGCGCCGCGGCTACGACCATTCGGGGGAGCTTCATTTTTCGGTGCAGGACCTTGGAGCATACGTATATGCAGAGGTAGTCCATGCTGAAATTTATAAGGAATAAAAGGTCGATATAGACGTCTTGTACCATAATGCCTCCCTCGCGCGTTTGTGGGTATATTATACACCACACGTCGGGGCGGAATTTGTCACAAGAGCGGGGCGGGGGAGAAAAATAAAGTGCGGAAATGGGTTGACAAAGCCCCGAAATTGTGGTAAAATATGCGAGTGATTAAATATGCGGGCGTGGCGAATTGCGAGTGTGCGCAGCACCTCGGTAAGTAAGGCGAAGCCTTACGGGATGCAGACTGCGCCAGATTTTGGATCTGGTATTTTCCGATGTGCAGGTTTAAGTTGATTTATTAAGTAAAATTTAATATGCGGGCGTGGCGGAATTGGCAGACGCGCCAGATTTAGGATCTGGTATCTTCCGATGTGCAGGTTCAAGTCCTGTCGCCCGCACCAACAAAGAAATCCGAACCCCAAGCCTTTAGGCGAAGGGTTCGGATTTCTTTTAGTGTCGGTGATAATTAATAATACCAAATCATTTTCGTATTAGCCGCCGACTAGTTTTTGATACATCTTCATAAGCTCTGCTACACACGCGGACTCGGTGTTGAGCTTGCCCCAAAAGCCGTAAGCTTGCATAACTGCTTTGTCGTTGGCTTGGTGTGCTTTGCGGAGCTCGGGCGGCATAGCAACCTCATCGTAGAGGTCTGCCAACGAGCAATCGGGATAGAGCGCACGCGCATCAAGAATAGCCTGAGCCGTTTCCTCAATCTTCTTTTTCTGCTCAGCGGTAGGATTAGGCCACGGGAATGTATTATATACAAGTGATGTTGCATATCTATACCTCATTTCCAATCGACCGCAAACTGCACGCATCCAAGCATTATGAACGTTTGACATGAGTACTCCAAAATGATAGAGTGAGGCATTAGGAATAGAGATACTTGCATAACTGTTAATAATATCTGGCGATAAATATGCAATTGGCATATATTTTCGTTTTTCAGAAGATACCACAGGAAGCATTAAATAAGTTGATGTTGGTTGTCTGATTTCCGCAAACAGCATTGGATAATCTGCCATTTTTTTGGTAGCACTTCGATTACTGTTTTCCCTATATTCTTTGACTAGACGCAGTTTTCTCATAACAACTGAGCTGTTTGAATATACTTTGGGCGATACATCTTTTAACCAAAAACAATAATTTTCTTGATTGTTCAAGAAATCATCAGCGCTCATATGCCTTCTTATTAAGGAATCTAATTCGGGTTCTACTAAAAGTATTTCTTGTCTTTCTTGTGCCGTTAAGGTTAAATTACCATTATCCATAGCGGCATTCCCTTTTGTAGCAACAGGAGTATCTGTTTCCCATGGCTTAGAACGCTTTTCAACAAATATGTATGGTGCATCAAGCAGATAACCGTTTATTTGTGAAACCATTAAATATCTATCTTCGTCAAAAATGAATTTTGTATCTCTGCAATTTGACAGAGAAAATCCAACTATGACGCAATGTACATGAGCTTTTGAATTAGCTTCACTATCCCATCGGAATGTTCTTCGAGCGAAATCAATTGATAACCCCATATTAAATAACGGCCTCCAAAGGGTTGCAACATGTTCTCCTTGACAGACAGAATTTGTTGATACAAAGGCGGCTTCAACATTTGTTCCTGCCATAAATTTAGCAGCTTTAATGTACCAGCAAGAAACATAGTCTAAGGTGCCGTAGTTTTCAAATTTTCCTGCAATACATTCTATATCCATCTTTTGATCTTTAGATTGAAATTTATATCCAACAAAAGGCGGATTGCCCATAATGTAATCAAGCTTGTCCTTTGGCACGACCGTTTCCCAATCTATACGGAGTGCGTTGCCCTCTACAATATTGGCATAGGATTTCAGTGGCAGAAAATCGAGATTTCTATTCAAGATTTCTTCAGTTGCCTTCATCATCTGGGATTCAGCAATCCAAAGTGCGGTTTTAGCGACGGTTACTGCAAAGTCGTTAATCTCGATACCGTAAAATTGCCCTATGGATACTTTGATAGCGTTATCGAACAGATCCCATGCAATCTGATTACCCATAATCAGCTTGAGAGCCTTATTTTCGAGAATTCGCAATGCAATATACGTTTCGGTCAAAAAGTTTCCCGACCCACACGCGGGATCAAGAAACGTCAGACTTGCAAGTTTGTCGCGGAATTTTTCCGCGCGTTCCTTTTGAGTTTTGGGTACTTTTATGGCTTTGATTTCTTCGAATTCCTCACGGAGCTCGTCGAGGAACAACGGATCAATTACCTTGTGTATATTCTCAATAGAGGTATAGTGCATACCCCCTGAGCGACGGGTTTCGGGGTTCAACGTAGATTCAAATACCGCACCAAAAATGGTGGGGCTGATCTGCGACCAATCGAAGTCCTCGCTTGCTTTGTGCAAGAGCAGGTCAACAATCTCTTGTGTGAAATTAGGAATTTCAATATTCTCATCGGCAAACAAGCCGCCGTTCACATAAGGGAATGATGCCAAATCTGATTTTAAGTAAGGATCTCTCTTGCTAATAGGTTGGTCAAGAACTCTAAATAATTTTATCAGAGCCTCTCTGACGTCATCGACGTCCTTGTCGGCAATCTTTTTGATATAATTATGGAATTTTAAGTGTTCTCCAAAAATACCTGCATCCTCCGCGTAAAGGCAGAAAACAAGTCTAACACAAAGAATATTAAGGCTGTGTAGAGTTTTCGGATCAGAAGGATCTACATATTGCTTGAGAATGGCATCATAAAGTTTTCCAACAAGCTCGCCCGCTTGAATAGAGATCTTCTCCTCGCGGTGCAAAAGCTCGCTTTTTTCCTCAACAAGGAATTGAAAACGGTAGTATTCCTTTGCGAGGTCTTTAAGCAAAATGCTTTCGGGCTCGCCCGTAGGCTTTTCCATGTCGTAGATAAGGAATTCCTCAAAGTTACAAGTGATAATCCAACGGGGGCGTTGAGAATAGGGAAGTGCGGCAGAGTATCTCTGCGCCTGCTGAAAGGGATTGAGCAGTTGGCCGTCAGACTGGCGTATGGGACTGCGAAGGTTTACTCCCCTCTTTTTTTGTTCTATCAAAACATGTGTTGAGGGAATATATCCGTCGATAAATTTCGTGTGGTCGAGCTGCACGCGCTCCTCAAAGAAAATAAACTTTTCGGATTCTGCCACGCCGAGAATGTCACGAATAAGCGCAAGCCAAAAGGACTGGCTATCGCTTTTTTCGTCGCCGCGGTCTTTCCAATATTCAGAGAAGGCCTTTGCCGCTTTCTTTTTGTCTGATTCTGTCATTTTACGATCTCCCATTCCTATGGTGATCTCCTTTCACGATTGTCATATAAATTATATCATATACTTGCGCCATATTCAATTGTTTTTCCGAAATTTGTAAATATAAAAAAGCCACTCGCCGTGCGGCGAGTGGCTTTTGTTATATTTCTTAAGCCTTCAATTAAGCGAGCTCTGCGAAGTACTTGATTGTACGAACCATCTGGCTTGTGTAGGAGTTCTCGTTGTCGTACCAAGAAACTACCTGTACCTGATATGTGTCGTCGTCGATCTTTGCTACCATTGTCTGTGTAGCATCGAAGAGAGAACCGTATGTGATTCCGATAACGTCGGAAGATACGATCTGGTCCTCGTTGTAACCGAAGGACTCGGTTGCAGCTGCCTTCATTGCAGCGTTGATGGACTCCTTGGTTATGTTCTGGCCCTTAACTACTGCGATAAGGATTGTTGTAGAACCTGTGCAGGTAGGAACTCTCTGTGCAGCACCGATGAGCTTACCGTTGAGCTCGGGGATAACAAGTCCGATTGCCTTTGCAGCACCTGTGGAGTTGGGAACGATGTTCTGCGCGCCTGCTCTTGCTCTTCTGAGGTCGCCCTTTCTGTGAGGACCGTCGAGGATCATCTGGTCACCTGTGTATGCATGAACTGTTGTCATGATACCGGACTGGATGGGTGCGTAGTCGTTGAGTGCCTTTGCCATAGGAGCGAGGCAGTTTGTTGTACAAGAAGCAGCGGAGATGATAGTATCATCAGCTGTGAGTGTTTCGTTGTTTACGTTGAATACGATTGTCTTGAGGTCATTGCCTGCGGGAGCGGAGATAACTACCTTCTTTGCGCCTGCATCAATGTGAGCCTGAGACTTAGCCTTAGATGTGTAGAAGCCTGTGCACTCGAGAACTACGTCAACGCCAAGCTCACCCCAAGGGCAGTTTACAGCGTCCTTTTCAGCGTAGATCTTAAGAACCTTACCGTCAACAGTGATGGTGTTAGCCTCGTCATCCGACTCTACGGTGTGACCGTCGTAACGACCCTGTGCTGTGTCATACTTGAGAAGGTGAGCGAGCATGGAAGGCTTTGTAAGGTCGTTGATAGCAACGATCTCGTAACCCTCTGCGCCGAACATCTGACGGAATGCGAGACGACCGATACGGCCGAATCCGTTAATGGCAACTTTTACTGACATTTTAATGTCCTCCATATTGTATAATATTTTTTTACTTTTCTTTGCGGGATGCGAAATCCCTTTCGTTCCCAATTATATATTTTAACTCATTTTTGTCAAATATACAAGAGGTTTTTTGAAATTTTTCGTAAAATCGTGACTTTGCGAGGTTTTGACGAAAAGACACGGTTTAAACTGTGCATTTTAACAAGGAATTAAAGATCGTTTTTTAATTTTATCGCTTTTGCGCGCATATCTATTGACAAAAATGCTGAAGTGATATATAATTATTAGGTTAAAGTATAATTAGTTACCGATTTTTCGGACAGTTTATTTCAGAGGTATTAAAATGGCAAATGACAAAAAGGTAGAACAGATAACGTCTATGGACGTTGATTTTGCTCAGTGGTACACGGACGTTGTTAAAAAGGCGGAGCTGGTTGACTATTCCGGCGTTAAGGGCTGCATGATCATCCGCCCCTACGGCTACGCTATCTGGGAGAATATTCAGAGATTGCTTGACGCGCGCTTCAAGGAGCTTGGTCATGAGAACGTATACATGCCCATGTTCATTCCCGAGAGCCTGCTCCAGAAGGAAAAGGATCACGTTGAGGGCTTTGCGCCCGAGTGCGCTATCGTTACTATCGGCGGTCAGAATCATCTTTCCGAGCGTCTTATCGTTCGTCCTACCTCCGAGACTCTTTTCTGCGATCACTTCAAGGATATAATTCAGTCCTACCGCGATCTTCCCAAGCTTTACAATCAGTGGGTAAACGTTGTTCGCTGGGAAAAGACCACCCGTCCCTTCCTCCGTACAAGTGAGTTCCTCTGGCAGGAGGGTCACACTATGCACGAAACAGAGGAAGAGGCAAGAGAGGAGACTCTCCGTATGCTCAAGGTATACGAGGACTTCTACCGCGACTGCCTTGCTATCCCCGCTATTACGGGACAGAAGACCGAGAAGGAGAAGTTTGCAGGTGCGGTTGAGACCTACACCATCGAGCCTATGATGCACAACGGCGTAGCTCTCCAGGGCGGTACTACCCACTACTTCGGTCAGGGCTTCGCAGAGGCTTTTGACATCAAGTTCACAGGCAGAGATAACAAGATATATCATCCTCACCAGACATCCTGGGGTGTTTCCACAAGAATGATCGGCGCTATAATCATGGCGCACGGTGACGATAACGGTCTTATCCTTCCTCCCGCGGTTGCTCCCATTCAGGTTGTTATCATTCCTGTTGCGCAGCACAAGGAGGGCGTGCTTGAAAAGGCGCGTGAGCTCAAGGCTCGTCTTGCGGCAAAGGGAATCCGCGTTAAGCTTGACGATTCCGATCAGTCTGCGGGCTGGAAGTACAGTCAGTACGAGATGAAGGGTGTTCCGGTACGTCTTGAGATCGGTCCCCGTGATATTGAGTCGAACAACTGCGTTCTTGTCAGCCGCGTATCCCGCGAGAAGAACTTTGTTTCGCTTGACAACCTTGAAGCAGAGGTTGAGAGCATGCTCGCGTTCGTTCACAACGAGCTTGTTGCGCGCGCGGAGAGAAACCTTGCAGAGAAGACAAGCGAGGCGCGCAGCTTTGAGGAATTCCTTGACGTTGCAGAGAACAAGCCCGGATTTATCAAGGCTATGTGGTGCGGCGACGTTGAGTGTGAGGATAAGCTTAAGGACGTGACCGGCGGCGTTAAGTCACGCTGCATCCCCTTCGTTGAGGATCATCTTTCCGACAAGTGCGTTTGCTGCGGCAAGCCTGCAAAGCACATGGTCGTCTGGGGCAGACAGTATTAATAGTGTTAATGGATTGTGGGGGGAGAAAACTTTTTGAAAAAAGGTTTTCTCCCCCCACGCCCCACCTCTTTCAAAAACTTTTAATAGAGGGGCTTGGAGTAGAGTGCGCTTGAAGACTTATAAATTTTTTAAGAAGGGAGAGTTTTCTATGATAAGGGATAAGCAAAGGGGCGGTTTTTTCTCGAAGATCGACCCGATATTGTTAATCTGCACGCTTGCGCTCTCCCTTTTTAGTATTATGACCGTCTTTGGCGCGATGGACAACTTCGGTACGCGAAAGCTTATAATGCAGGTCGCCATGACTGTGGCGGGAATCGTTGCTACCTTTATTATCGCGCAGTTTGACTACCACTGGTTCGTTGACAAGCTTTGGATGATACTCATCGGCGCGTCGGTGCTTTTGCTGCTTATTACGCTTATCTTCGGAAGCTCGGGCGAGAACATGGAAACTGCGAACAAGTCATGGCTGAAGATTCCCGGAATAGGTGTTATGATCCAGCCCTCGGAGTTTGTAAAAATAGCTTTGGTCTGCTCATTTGCCAAGCACATTTCGCTTGTTAAGGATCGTATAAATCACGCAAAGGAGCTTTTATGTCTTGCGGCGCACGCGGGCCTTATCGTGGGCTTGATACTTATATCGGGTGACCTTGGAGTTGCTCTTGTGTATATGGGCTTTTTGCTTATAATGCTCTTTGCGGCGGAGCTTTCGGGCTGGTATTTCCTTGGCGGAGCAGGTGCTGTGGTGCTTGCCTTTCCCGTTTTGTGGGACACCATGGCAGACTACCAGCGAGAGAGAATAATCGTTGGATTTAACCCAATGCTTGATCCCGACGGAAAGGGATTGCAACCGCTTTTATCAAAGCAGTGTATCGGAAACGGCGGTGTTTTCGGAATCGGTCTTATGGGCAAGGGAGATTACGAGCATCTGCCCGCCTCGCACACCGACTTTATTTTCGCTACGGTTTGTGAAAAGTTCGGAATGATCGGCGGACTTGTCGTTATAATCCTGCTTGCGATCATGGTGGTGAGGATCCTAATGATCGCGCGAGAGAGCGGAAACGATTACGGCTCGCTTATCTGCGTGGGCGTTGCGGCGATAATTATCGTTCAGACGCTTGAAAACCTTGGAATGTGTCTGGCTATGCTCCCGGTCGTTGGATTGACACTCCCGTTTTTGTCATGCGGCGGATCATCGGTTTTGGCGACGTACATTCTTTTATCTTTGGTTCACAGTATAAAGTCACACAAGAGCACCACGAGATTGAACGGTGCGGAATAAAGAAAAATCGAGAGCTTGCTCTCGATTTTTTTCTTTCCCGTCATAAACACGTCACGGCTGAAATATATTTAAGTAAGTAAAGCTGTGGAGGGAAAATATGTTTATCTATTCATTTCGCGCCGCGACGATAAAGTTTTTTGGTATCATTGCCGTAACGCTCGTCGCGCTTATTGCTATTATCGCTTTTGTGCCTGTTTATGCGCAGGGCGGAACAGGGAATACACAGGATACGCCCGCAAACGTTCAGGATAGTGTGGAATACAATTACGACAAGGTCAAGACAAGCGCGGATGCTGCGAATTTTTTGGCTCAATTCGGCTGGACGGTTGACGGCGCGAACGCAAAGAGTGTGACTGTTACTATTCCCGCGGAGTTTGACAAGGTGTTTGCGGCCTATAACGAAATTCAACGCGCGCAGGGTCTTGACCTTTCAAAGTACAAGAAAAAGGAGCTGACACGCTACACCTTTGAGGTTACTAATTACAAGGACTACGAGGGCAAGGTCTACGCCAACGTTCTCGTTTACCGCAACAAGGTGGTAGGTGGGGACATCTGCTCGGCAGACGTTACGGGTTTCGTTCACGGCTTTGAGGGGGCGAAATAGTGAAAAATAAAAGGACAGGGAACTGTGCGTTCTCTGTCCTTTTGTTTGTTCTATGGGAAGTTTAATCTTCCTCTGTTTCGTTAAAATATTCTCTGTCAAAAAATTCCGACAGGGTTATTTCTGCGCCCTCGCAAAAGCGCTTGACGGTAATGATTTTTGAGCATTTCGTTCTGCCCTTGATAAGATCATAAATCGCCGAGGGCGACATTCCACCCTTCAAGGCGATATCGCACACGTTGCTGTTTCGCTCCCTGCATATTTCCTCAATGCGCTTGACAATAGCATCGTTTAACTTCATAATTACACCCTACCTATAAATTTGTGGACTTCCACAATTATTATAGGTAAAAACAAAATTCTTATCTCGTGGAGTTCCACGATATTGACAAAAAATTTATCGGGGTGTATAATGAGTTGAATATCGTGGTATTCCACGAAAGTGTATGGGGGCTTGATATGATAATAAGTTTTGTCGGACATTCCGTTATTTCTTCGTCAGGCATAGTGAAGGAGATGGTTAAGTAACAGCTACGGAATATTATTGGGCAGGAAAAAGCCTTTTGTTATCTTGGCGGATATGGAGATTTTGATGGACTGTGTGCCTGTGCGTGCAGAGAGTTGAAGCAGGAACGTGTGTTCATTGAGCTTGTTTACGTGACGCCGTATTTAAGTTTATCGGAACAAGAAAAGATTAAAAGCATGCAGAAGGTCGGCTTGTGCGATTCATCGGTATACCCGCCTATTGAGAACGTTCCGCTGAGGTTTGCTGTTTTGAAAAGAAACGAATGGATGATGAGCCACGCTGATATCGTTATTGCGTACGTCAATCGCAATTATGGAGGAGCGTATAAATCGCTCCTTATTGCAAGGCGAAAACAAAAGAAAATAATAAATATCTGTGATATTCTTTAAAAATAAAGGACAGGGAACTGTGCGTTCTCTGTCCTTTTTATATAATTATTTGTTTTTGAGCTCTGCAAGTATCATCTTGAGAAGGTCCTCTGTGGTGGGATTTGCCTCACGCTCAAGTCTTGCCTTTTCAGCCGCCTCTGCCTCTGCCTTTGCTTTCAGCTCTGCACGGTATGCCAGAACTACCTTGCGGCTGTGCCAATTCTTGCCCTCTGCCTTGAGCGCCTTACGCTCTGCCTTGGTTGCTCTGCCTGCTCTGAGAGATTCGTTATCCTCACGGAACTTGTTGAATATCTTGACGATAACGAAAAGAACGAATGCGATGATAATGAAATTGATTATCGCGTTGATGAATGAGCCCCAGTCTATGTAAATGGACTCTGTAAGATCGGGAACTACCTGTGTTCCTATTACGGCTCCGCTGTCGTCTAGCACCTCAACGGTAGTGTCAACTCTCTTCAAAAATGTCAGCTGCTCCGAAAGTGTATCTGCGCCTATTATCATTGCAACGAGCCAGTTTATGACAGGCTTCAATATGAAATTGCTGAGTCCGTTGACGATTGCGGTGAAGGCTCCGCCAACGATAACACCGACTGCCATATCCACTACGTTGCCGCGTGTAATGAATTTCTTAAATTCGCCGAAAAACTTTTTCATGTTGTCCTCCTGATATTGTATTTAAGTAATTTAGTTTACGTATTCGTTGAAAATATTGAGTATATCCTGAACGTTGGCGGCCCAGCTTTCCGCTTTGGCGGTTACCGATACGTAATAATGTCCGTTATCTCCCTTTGCGTAGGTGACGATGCAGAATCCGCTGGTGTTTTTCTCGGTGAAACCGGTTTTGCCCGCGATGATGTTTGCATTGCTCGGTTGCTTTGTATAAAGGTAATTAGGGGAGAACAGTGCATGATAGAATTTGCCCGCGCGCTCACTTTGATATACCTGCGCTGTCAAAACGCTGGAGCAGAGCGGATTCTTCATAGCGTATGCCATGATAGTGGCAATATCACGACAGGTAGAGTAATGATACTGATGGTAAAGTCCCGTGCAATTTTGGAAGAGCGTGGTGTCTCCTATTCCAAGCACCTCCGCCTTTTCGTTCATAAGCTTAACGAAATTTGCCTCGCTGCCGGCAACATACTCTGCAAGCGTTATGCAGGCGATGCCGTCCGATTGAAGTATTGCAGCGTGAAGCAGATCCTTTACGGTGAGCTTTGTGCCCTTGGGATATACAAGACCTGAATTTTCGCCGTACTCATGTGTGATTTCAAGAACCTCGTCAAGTGAATCCTCGCTCTTGAGGTTCTCGGCAACGACGATGAGTGTCATTACCTTTGTCATTGATGCGGGGTAGATCAGCTGTCCGCCCTGACGTGATGCTACGATCTCATTTGCGGTAATGTCAACGAGTATCGCCTTCTCCGAGCTCATAAACTCTTGGGAGATAGTGTTCTTTGAAGCCTCCATGGAGGGCAGATTAACCGTTATTCCCTCTGTGCGGAAGGGGTAGTCTCCGTCTGCTGAGGTAGGTGTGTCGGCGGTTTCCTCCTCGGTGGAATTTGCCCTTGATACGAGCGCCACGGTAAAGTAGACCGAGAGCATGATCGCAAAGAGAAGAATGACTGCCGTGATCACCAAAAGGAGATTGAGCAGTGAGTCATCCATGCACGCCTCGCGCGCGGGCGTGCTTTTATTCTTTTTAAAAGCCATGTTAAATGTCCTTTCATAAATACTGCTTTAATTGTACCACAGGGACACACTTTTGTCAACAGATATGCGGCCCAAATGGCATGACGCGCAAAGATTTTTTTTGCGCCTTGACAAGGTATGGATATAATGGTATAATTTTAATTGTAATTATGCTTGACGGAGGGATTTTGTGATGCAAAAGGCAATGCTTATCGGTATAGCGGGAGGCACGGGCTCCGGAAAATCTACCTTTGCCGAGGGGTTAAGAGAGCTTTTTCCCAACCACGTTACCATCATAGCCTACGATAACTACTACAAGCCGCAGGACGACATATCGTTTGAGGAAAGGCTTAAGACAAATTACGATTGCCCTGATGCTCTTGATACGGATCTGATGATATCACAGCTTGAAAAATTAGTTGAGGGTGAGCCGATAGATATTCCCGTATACGATTTTTGCATACATACGAGAAAGTCGGTGACAGAGAGGGTAGAGCCAAAGCCTATAATAATCGTTGACGGAATCCTGACCTTCCACGACGAGAGGCTGCGCGCCATGTTCGACCTCAAGATATTTGCCGATGCGGATGCCGACGAGCGTATACTCCGCCGACTTCGTCGCGACGTAAACGAGCGAGGACGCGACATTGACGGAGTTATCAAGCAGTACGTGGACACCGTCAAGATCATGCATGGAATATACGTGGAGCCGACAAAGAAATACGCCGATATAGTTGTTAACGGAGGTATGAACAAGATCGCGCTTGACGTTGTGGCATCCAAGATAACACAAAGACTTATTGAGATAAATACAAAATAAAAAAAGCCGCACACGCGGCTTTTTTTACTGTTTCTTTATCAGAACAAGAGGTACATTGCGATAACGATACCAACGAAAACAACAGCAAGTACTCCTGTAGCTATGGACATTATCTTGTTCTTGTCTGCTGTCTTATTCTTGCCGTAGAAGTTATCAGAACCGCCGGCGATGGCACCGGAAAGGCTCTTTTCCTTGCCCTGCTGAAGAAGAACAAGAACTACAAGTGCAATTGTGATTGCAAGCAATACACCGCCTAAAACAAACATCAATTCAACCATTTTTTCGACCTCCTTTTGAAATCGCTATAAAGATATTATTTACTAAATCATTCATTCGGGGCAAAGCACCCGACATTACACTCAAGGTATTATATCACAGCTTACAAAAAAAATCAATAGTAAAAATCAAAAAAAGGGAAAATATTTTTGAATGTGCGTATTTTATTTTGCGGAAGTGGCAAAACCCCAGCTTGATGCATAGGTTTCCGCGTAGGAATCCTTTTCGCAGATGATCTTCAGTGATTTGGGACAGTAATCGAAGGCTCCGTAGCCTACGCTTATTACGGAGGAGGGAATAGATACGCTCTCAAGGACCGCGCAGGATGCGAATGCAAACCAGCCTATCTCCTTGACGCTTGAGGGAATGATTACGCTTCTTATTTGCGCTCCCTTGAAGGCCTCCTCTCCGATAGCTACCACAGGGAATCCGTCAATGCTTTGCGGAATCGTGACGTCCATGCCGTTGCCTGTATATGCGGTAACGGTGACCTTGCCGTCCTTTACGGTGTATTTATAATCGGACCGCGCGCTGAGGCTATCGTTGGAGTGGGAGCCGGAATTGACAGTGGAATCTCCACCCGAAAGGGCTGCGACGGTCTTTTTCAGAGAGGCTACCGTTTCCTCAAGGGCTGAGATCTGGAGCTGATATTCGCATTCTTCAATGTAGTTTTCTTCCTTTAATTTAAGAAGCTCTGCTTGCAGGGATTCGGTCAGTGTCATGTAATATGAGATCTGCTCCTTGTACGTGTCGGCAGTGATGTCGTTGACCGCGCCGTTTTCCGTGCTGCTTGTCGAGTTTCCCGCCCCGGTTGACGTCTCCGCGTTCTGTGAGGCGGATGATGGCGGCTCGGTCCGGCTTGTCTGCCCGTTATCTGCGGCGCTGCCGCAGGAGGCGAGAGGAGTTGCAATTATGAAGGCGCAGAAAAGCGCGGCCAGTAGCTTTTGGGTTGTCTTTTTCATTTTTTCTCTCCTTATTAATTTACTTATTGTGGTGAAGGGTTGTCCGCACCCGGCGGTAGTATATACTATTCGTGGCAGAGCGGTTTTATTACTGTCAGATACTGAATGTGCGGCAAATTTTTTTTAACTAATTTGGCAAAACCTATTGACAAAGGTGCTTAAAAGTGATAAAATACTAAAGCCGTCTTAAAGCGGCACCGTTTTTTATAAACGGGCCAATAGCTCAGTTGGTTAGAGCTACCGGCTCATAACCGGTCGGTCCGGGGTTCGAGTCCCTGTTGGCCCACCAAAAAAGCAGAGCAGATGCAACGCATCTGCTCTGCTTTTTTGCGTAGTTCATCACGACGAAGAACCCCCTACCGCCAGAGGCGGTATTAACGTGCGCTTATCGAATGAGCGTTTCGGAGAGATGTTAGCGCACGTATGGGTTCAGATTCCCTGTTGGCCCACCAAAAAAATCCCGAGAATTTTATTCTCGGGATTTTTTATCCAAGACCGAAGGGCTTGGTATGGCATCAACGAGCGTCGCTCGTTGTATGGAATCGCGACTTTGTCGCGTATGGCATCAGCCGTCAGGCTGCCTTCCTTCGATTTCCTTCGGTCTTGATTCCATGCTCGTCTGCGACGAGATTCCATGCGACACTTCGTGTCGATTCCATACACGGCCTTGCCGTGATAGAGCAGATGCAACGCATCTGCTCTGCTTTTTTGCGTAGTTCATCACGACAAAGAACCCCCCTACCGCCTCTGGCGGTATTTCAAATTTTGATTTATCGTGGACTTTACGGCTGTAAATTTTCGTCAAATTTCGCTTTGCGCCGTAGGGGCCGACGCCCTCGGCGGCCCGTCTATGTGGAATTTAATAAAGCCTTACGGCTACGGGTCGCCGAGGACGTCGACCCCTACGAAGCAACATTGTGCAAGGGAAGGGGAACCCCCCACTTGTGTGGTTCCCCTCTGCAAACCCTAACGGCTTTGCATTCACCCCTCTGTGGCGCTTTCGAACGATAAGGAGTTTCGCCCTCTGCGGAGGGCGGCCGCCGCGCTCGGCGGCCGAGCCAAGCCTTTTGAAAAAGGCTTGAGCGAAAACTTTAATGCCGCTTCGCGCTGTAGCCATGAAGTCCCCGACAAATTGCAATTTATCCCCTCCTTTTCTTCCTTTCTCCTTGACACAGCTCCGCAAAAGATATATAATAAACCTATAAACCCAAAAAGGAGATTTAAGATGTACAACGAATGGTCACTTGATGTTTTTTACAAGGGAATTGACGATCCGAAGCTCATCTCTGACATGGCGGAGCTTGAGGCTACGGTCGCGAGATGCAAGGAGGCGGTAAAGGTATTGAATTACGACGACACTGCGCGCTCGCTCCGCGAAATGATAGACATAAAGGAAACTCTCACTCTGCTCGTTCGCCGTCTTGCCGGCTATTTTAGTCTGCGCCGCTCGGCTAACAGCAAGGATACCGAGGTTTCTGTATACATGACCAAAATTCAGATGATGATGGCGTCACTTGCAAAGGAGAACGTTATGTTCGAAAAGTACGTTGGCGGTATCGAGGACATTGATGCGGTAATCGCGAGTGACGAGGTCTTGTCGCAGTATAAGTTCTATTTCGGCGAGGTCAAGGCTTCGGTCGCGCACAACATGAGCGACGACGCTGAGGACGTGTTCGCAAGAATGAACATTTCGGGCGGCCGCGCGTGGGGCGATCTTTTCTCCTATCTCACCGCTACGCTTGAGGTTGACTACAAGGGCGAAAAGACTACTCTTGCCGCAGTTCGCGGTCTTGCAGAGAGCGCAGACTCTGAGGAGAGAAAGGCGGCATACGAGGCCGAGATCGCAAGCTATCGCAAGGTCAAGGATCCCATTGCCTTCGCGCTTAACAGCATCAAGGCGCAGGTCAACACAGAGGCGGAGCTTCGCGGATACAAGGACGCGCTTTCTATCACTCTTGACCAGTCCAGAATGAAAAAGGAAACTCTTGACGCGATGCTTGACGCTATGCGCGAGTATATGCCCAAGTTCCGTGAGTACCTCAAGCACAAGGCTAAGCTCCTCGGACACGAGAAGGGAATGCCCTGGTACGACATTCTCGCTCCCATGGGCAAGGCGGACAGCCGCACCTTTACCGTTGAGGAGTCGCACGAGTATCTCGTGGAGCATTTCAAGTCCTTCGCGCCCGATCTTGCCGACATGGTTGACGAGGCGTTCAAGAACGATTGGATCGATTTCTACTCCCGCCCCGGCAAGGTTGGCGGCGCGTTCTGCTCTAATCTTCCTTTCTTGAAGCAGAGCAGAATTTTGACTAATTTTTCGGGCTCGTTTGGCTCGGTCGTAACGCTTGCGCACGAGCTGGGACACGCATATCACGGCATGCTGATTCAGGATCACCGTCCTCTCAACACAGGCTACACAATGCCCGTCGCCGAAACGGCGTCCAATTTCAACGAGCTGATTATAGTAAATGATGCAATTGCAAAGTCCGAGGGTGAGGAGAAGCTTCAGCTTATCGAAAGTCAGCTTCAGGACTGCACGCAGATCATCGTGGATATTTACTCCCGATTCCTCTTTGAGGACGAGGTCATTCGCCGCCGCAAGTCTACCTTCCTCTTTGCAAACGACCTTGAGGAGATCATGCTGAACGCGCAAAGAGAGGCGTTTGGTGACGCGCTTGATCCCGACTATATGCATCCTTACATGTGGTGCTGCAAGAGCCACTATTTCAGCGCGGGGCTGAGCTACTACAATTTCCCATACGCTTTCGGCGGACTTTTCTCCCGCGGACTTTACGCAAAGTATCTTGAGGAGGGCGAGGCATTCCTGCCCAAGTACCGCGCGTTGCTTAACGCGACCACGGTGGACACCGTTGAGAACGTCGCGCTTATAGCGGGCATTGATCTTACAAAGCCTGAATTCTGGCGCAAGAGCCTGCAGATGATCGCCGATAGGATCGACGAGTTTATCGCGGTGACGAGTAAATAATATATAATGAAGAGATTTTTGCACCCCGCGGTATGTCTGCGGGGTGTGTTTTTTATATTTGACAATGAAACCGAATTATTATGTGCGAAAGGGCATTTGTTGTCTTTTTAACCAATGTTAAGCAACCTTAATTGTGAATGTCGCACAAAAACAGGCCTGTATAATAGGCTGTTTTGAAAAAATAACCAAAAGTTATAAAAATGAGTAGAAATTTGAAATAAGTGCTTGACAAATAAAGGGGAAAGTGATAAAATAGTAAAGCTGTCGCAAAAAAGACGGCGAAAAATCACCTTAAAAAAACTTAAAAAAGTTTTAAGAAACCACTTGACAAGAGAGGGAATAGGTGATATAATAGACAAGCTCACGCAAAAAGGGTGGGCGGATTGAAACTTGACAATTGAACAACAGATAAAAGAAGTACAAAGCAAAAAAAGC